>DASWVA010000356.1:0-14552 GCA_036401415.1 Streptosporangiaceae bacterium | reverse complement strand
CGGCGAGGACTCTTCGCGGCTGGGCTGGTACGCCCGGCGGGCGGCCCGGATGTCCCCCGCCGAAGTGGCCTGGCGGGCCCGCGACCAGGCGGTGCGGCTGGCCTGGTCCCGGCGTCAGGTCAGGCGGGGGGAAGCGCCGGCCCTGCGGGCCGTCGCGGGCCCGCGCCACTTCGCCGCCACCCTGCCGCCGGGCACGGCGGCCCGGGTGCCCGGCGCGGCCCGGGCCGCGATCCTGGCCGCCGCTGACCGGCTGATGCGGGGCGAGTGGGAGGTGCTCGGAGTGCTGCGCACCGACCTGGTCCGGCCCGACTGGTTCCTGGATCCGGTGACCGGGCGGCGGTCCGAGCCCGACCGGTACGCGTTCCGCGTCAATCACCGGTCGCCGGAACAGGTCGGCAACGTCAAGCAGATCTGGGAGATCTCCCGGCTGCAGCACCTGACCCTGCTGGCGGCCGCCTGGTACGTCAGCGAGGACGAGCGGTACGCGGAGCGGGTCGCCGACCAGCTGCGCTCCTGGTGGCAGGAGAACCCGTTCCTGTCCGGCGTGCACTGGACCAGCGGCATCGAGGTCGGCATCCGGCTGATCAGCCTGGCCTGGATCCGGCGGCAGCTGGACGGGTGGCCCGGGGCCCGTGCGCTGTTCGAGGATCACGACCTCGCCGTGCAGCAGATCCGCTGGCACCAGCAGTACCTGAACGGCTTCACCAGCCGCGGCTCGTCCGCCAACAACCACGTCATCGCCGAAGCCGCAGGTCAGGTCGTGGCCAGCTGCGCCTTCCCGTGGTTTCCCGAGACCGGGGCGTGGCGGCGCAGGGCCACCCGGCTGCTGGAACGCGAGCTGGCGGCCAACACGTTCCCGTCCGGGGTCGGCCGCGAGCTGGCGTCCGGCTACCAGGGCTTCGTGGCCGAACTGACCCTGCTGGCCGCGGCCGAAGCCGCCGCGGCCGGCCACCCGCTGCGGCCGGAGACCTGGTCGCGGCTGGCCGCGATGGTCGACAGCGGGGCCGCCCTGCTCGACGCGCGGCTCCGGGCTCCCCGGCAGGGGGACGGCGACGACGGCCGCGCCCTGCTGCTGGACGCGCCCACCCACCGTCCCTGGCCGTCGCTGCTGGCCGTCGGGGAACCCCTGTTCGGCCGCCTGCCGTGGTGGCCCCGGACGGAGCCGGCCGCGGCCAGCACCCTGATCGGCGCGCTGGCCGGGGGGCGCCGGGTCGTGCCCGGCCGGCCCGCCCGGCGCCCGTCGCGGTTCGCCGACGCCGGGATCACCCTGCTGCGCACCGAGGGCGGCGCGCGGCCGGAGATCTGGTGCCGGCTGGACGGCGGCCCGCATGGGTTCCTGTCCATCGCCGCTCACGCCCACGCCGACGCGATGTCGGCCGAGGTGCGGTACGGCGGCGTGGACGTGCTGGCCGACCCGGGCACCTACTGCTACCACGGTGACCCGGCCTGGCGGTCGTACTTCCGCTCCACCATCGCCCACAACACCCTCGAGGTGGCCGGCCGGAACCAGTCCGGTGACGGCGGCCCGTTCCTGTGGCTGCGGCACGCCAACGGGCGCGAGCTGGAGGTCGTCGACACCGGCGACGTGGCCGGCTGGACCGCCGACCACGACGGCTACCTGGCCCTGAAGCCGCCGGTCCGGCACCGCCGGTCGGTGTGGCTGGACCGGGCCTCGCGCCTGATCGACATCGTGGACGAGATCGACGGCGGCCGGTGCGACGTCCGGCTGGCCTTCCACCTCGGCCCGGACGTGCTGGCCGAGCTGGGCGAGGGCTGCGCCATGCTGCGGTGGCCGGACGCGGACACCCCCGGCGCGGCCTGGATGGAGCTGGCCCCGCAGCTGCGCTGGACGCTGCACCGCGGTGAAGCCGATCCCATCCTGGGCTGGTACTCCCGCGGGCTGGGTCAGCGGACCCCGGCCTTCACCCTGCTGGGCTGCGGCAACGTCGCCCCCGGGACGCCGCTCACCAGCCGGCTGCAGTTCCTGGATGACGATCTGCGGGAGAAAAGCGCCACTTTCGCCTCGGTGGTATCAACCGGCGCCGCGGATTCTCTGATGAGGGACAGGCGGAACTTGCGAGCGGAGGCTGAATGAGCGGACAGGCGCTGGATCTGAGGGGGTCAGCGCGGATCGTGCGCCGTCACCGGGTCCTGGTCGGCGCGGTCGCCGCCCTCGGGCTCCTGCTGGGGGCCGGCTACGCGGCCAGCCATCCCCCGCTGCAGAGCAGCAACGCCCTCATCGTGCTGCCGGTTTCCAGCCACGAGATCGCCACCCAGGTAGTGATCGCCCAGAGCGAGCCGGTGCTGTCGGGGGCCCTGGCCAGCATCACCCCGCCGACCACGATCACCGGCCTCCGCCAGCACGTGCAGGTCAAGAGCCTGACCGGCAACCTGATCTCGGTCACGGCCACCGGCGGGACCGCGACGCAGGCCGAGTCGGCCGCCAACGCCGTCAGCAACAGCTTCATCAGCTACCTGAGCAGCGGGGTCAGCGCGGTCGGTCACGTACAGGCCAAGCTGGTCGCCTCGGCCAGCACCGCGACCGGAGCGTCGCGGCTGGCCCGGCTGGCCGTGCTGGCCGTGCTCGGCGCGATCCTCGGCGCCCTCGCCGGGGCCGTGACCGCCCTGGCGCTGGGCCGTGGTGACCGCCGGCTGCGGGAGCGCGACGCCATCGCCGACGCGATCGGTGTCCCCGTGGTCGCCTCGGTGCCGGTGGGTCACCCGTCCGGCCCGGGGGACTGGACCAGGCTGCTGGCCGGGTACGAGCCGGGCGTGATCCACGCCTGGAGCCTGCGCCGGGCCCTGAACCAGCTGGGCCTGGTCGATCTGGACCTCAGCAGCCCGCGGGACGGGGAGGGAACCACGGTCGCGGTGATCTCGCTGTCGGCCGACCGCCAGGCCATGGCCGTCGGCCCCCAGCTGGCGGTGTTCGGCGCCTCCCTCGGGGTCGCCACGGATCTGGTGGTCGGGGCCCAGGCCGACGAGACCGGGACCGCGTCCCTGCGGGCCGCGTGCGGCGCCCTGTCGGCCCAGCCTGCCACCCACGGCGGCAAGCTGCGGGTGAGAGCGAGTGACGATCAGGCCGCCGGGCCGGACCCCGGGACGCTCCGGGTGCTGGTGTCGGTCGTCGACCGCCAGCAGCCCCGGGTGGAGGAGACCGCCCGGGCCGCCGTGACGGTGCTGGCCATCTCGCCCGGCACGGCCACCGCCGAGCAACTGGCCCGGGTCGCGGTCAGCGCGGCCGCGGACGGGCGGAACATCGCCGGGATCATCGTGGCGGACCCCGATCCGGGCGACCGGACCACCGGCCGGCTGCCGCAACCGGGCCGGCCCTCCCGGCCGCGGATTCCCACCCGGGTCAGCGGAACGACGACGGAGACCCGACGATGACCGACAAGGACCGGGATGTGCTGCCGTCCATGAACGGGGACGCCGACCTGCCGGAGCGGCTGTGGCTCTACGACGACTTCACCCCCGACGCGGACCCGCCGGTCACCGACTACGCGTCCGGGCTGGCCAGCCTGGGGTTCATCGGCGCCGCCGTGCGCCGGCGGGCCCGGGCCTGGCTGGCGGCCGGGCTGGCCGGCTTCGTGCTGGGCCTGGCCTACTTCGTGGTTTCCCCGCCCGCGTACCAGGCCACGACCACGGTCCTGCTGACCCACAGCCTCAACGAGAACCCGACCGACGCCATGTCCACCGACCTGGCGCTGGCCAAGAGCGACACGGTGGCCGCCCAGGCCATTCACCGGCTGGGACTGACGGAGCCGGCCAGTAACTTCGTGGCCACCACGACGGTCGACAACCTCACCGACCGGGTGCTGCGAATCACCGACAGCGCCAGGTCGGCGGCGGCGGCGGCCCAGCGGGCCAATGCCGTGGCCGCGGCGTTCCTGGCCGTCCGGGCGTCCGAACTGCAGAACCAGCAGCGGCTGACCGCCGCCGCGCTGCAGCAGCAGATCGTCCAGGCCCAGCAGTACGTCGCGTCGCTGACCACGCAGAGCAAGCGGGCCAACGCCCAGAGCGCGCTGGAGGTGCTGCAGCAGAACAACGAGGGGCAGGTGGCCAGCGGCGGCTCCAACGTGACCGCGCAAATCAAGGGCAGCGCGGTGCTGGACCCGGCCACGGCCGGCCACCACTCGGCGGCCAAGTTCGCGCTCATCTACGCGGCGCTGGGTCTGGTGCTGGGGCTGGTCCTCGGCCTGGCCATCGTGATCATCGGGGCCCTGGTGTCGGACAAGCTGCGGCGGCGCGACGACATCGCCGACGCCCTCGGCACCTCGGTCAACCTCAGCGTCGGCCCGGTCGGCGGCTCGCGGCCGCTGGTGTCCCGCCGGGCCCGGGCCGCCCGGCGCACCGACGTACAGCGCGTCGTGTCCCACCTGCGGGACGCGGTCCCGGACCGGGAGCACCAGGGCGAGGCGCCCGCGCTCGGGGTCGTCGCGGTCGACAACGACCGGGCCGCGGCCCGCGCCCTGGTCGCCACGGCGGTCGCCTGCGCCCAGGACGGCCAGCACGTCCTGCTCGCCGACCTGTGCCCCGGCGCCCCGGCCGCACGTCTGGTCCGGGCGGCCGGTGCGGGCGTACGGACGGTCACCGTGGACGGGGCCCGGCTGGCCGTCATGGTCCCGGACCGCGACGACGTGCTGCCGGCCGGCCCGGTGCACCGCTCCGGCCCGCGGCCGGACGCGGACGCGGCTGACGCGCTGCAGGCGGCCTACCGGTCCGCCGACGTCCTGCTCGCCCTGGTGTCCCTCGATCCGGCCCTGGGCGCGGAGCACCTGCGGAGCTGGGCCGGCGACGCGGTCGTGGTGGTCAGCGCCGGGCGGTCGTCCTGGATGCGCATTCACGCCGTCGGCGAGATGATCCGGCTCGCCCGGATCCCGCTGGTGTCGGCCATCCTGACCGGGACGGACCGGACCGACGAGAGCATGGGCCTGACCCAGGCGGCCGCGCGCGGCACCCGGGTCGCGCGGGCCAACGGGCTGTGAACCGGTGACCTCAGCCGTCGTCGCGGCGCAGCCTCCCCGGCGGGCCGTGTTCCGTCCCCGCCGGACCCTGGGGTCCGAGGTTCCCGTGGTCCGGCGCGAGCGGTGGGCCCGGTGGCGGGTCGGCCTGGCCTGGAGCCTGCTCGTCCTGAACGTCCTGACGTTCTACTCCACCACCTGGGACGGTCAGCCGCTGCTGCTGCCGATTCCGTCGGTGGCCGGCAAGCTGATCGCCCAGGGCGCGCTGCCGGCCGCGCTGTTGGTGGCCCTGACCGTCAACCGCCGCCTGGTCATCCGGCCCAACGCGTTCTTGTGCCTGCTGCTGGCCATGCTGGTCGAGGCGACCCTCACCCTGATCAGGCACGAGTACCTGTACGAGACGTTGTTCGGCACCGCGTTCCGCACCGTCCGGCTGGCCGGGTTCGTGGCCACGCTCTGGCTGCTCACGCCGTGGTGGGGGCGCCGGGACCTGCTGATGATCCGCTGTCACCTCGGGGCCATGACCGTGATCCTGAGCTCGGTGCTGCTCGGGCTGCTGGTCTCGCCCGGGCACGCCCTGACCCAGGGACGGCTCTCCGGCACGCTCTGGCCCACTCCGCCCACCCAGGTCGCGCACTACGCGGCGCTGACCTGCGGGCTGATGGCCCTGCTGTGGCTGTGCGGCCGGGTCAGCGGCCGGGTCGCCCTGGCCTACGTGGTGGTGGCGGGCGCGATCCTGCTGCTGACCCACACCCGGACCGCCCTGCTGGCCATGGTGGCCGGGTTGCTCATCGGGGGCCTGAGCCTGTTCGCGGCCAGGTCGCGGGTCCGCAAGGCCTTCGCGGCCTTCGCCGTGGCGGGTAGCGCGGTCGCGCTGACGTTGTCCGGCGTCATCACCCACTGGCTGGCCCGGGGGCAGGACAGCCAGCAGCTGACCGGCCTGACCGGGCGGGCCACCGTCTGGCAGCTGGTCGAGAACCTGCCCCGCAACCGGTTCGAGGTGCTGTTCGGGTTCGGCCTGTCCAACAACTCGTTCAACGGGCTGGCCATCGACAGCAACTGGCTGGCCACCTACAACGACCAGGGCCTGTTCGGCATCGCGCTGTGCGCGGCGCTGCTGATCTTCATCTTCGTGCTGGCCTGTTTCCGGCCCCGCGGCGTGCACCGCGCCCTGGCTCTGTTCCTGGTCACCTACTGCCTGGTCGCCTCCTACACCGAGACCGGTCTCAGCCAGCCCTCGTCCTACCTGCTCGACCTGGCGCTGGCCGCCTCGCTGCTCATGGTCCCGCTGGCCGGCCAGCGGCCGCGGCCGGAGCCGGTCCGGCCTGCCCGGCCGGGACAGCCGCAGCGGCTGCCGTCGCTGATCGGAGAAGGACCACCATGAGGATCCTGCTGGCCCACAACCGCTACCGTTCCGTCGCGCCCAGCGGTGAGAACCGGGTCGTCGAGCGCGAAGGGGAAGCGCTCGCCGCCCTCGGCCACGAGGTCATCCGGTTCGAGCGCTGCAGCGACGACATCGAGGGCTGGTCCACGGCCAGGAAGGCCACCCTGCCCGCCCGGGCCGTCTGGAGCCGGGAATCCCACCGTGAGCTGGCCGCCGTCCTGGCCGCCCGCCGGCCGGACGTCGTCCACCTGCACAACACCTTTCCCCTGCTCAGCCCCTCGGTGCTGCACGCCTGCCGGGACGCCCGCGTCCCGGTGGTGGCCACCCTGCACAACTACAAGCTGGCCTGCGCCAACGGTGAATTCTTCCGGGACGGCGCGGTGTGCCACGACTGCGCCGGGCACCTGCCCGCGCCGGGAGTCCGGCACGGGTGCTACCGGGGGTCCCGGGCGGCCACGGTGCCGGTGGCCCTGGCCACCGCGGTGCACCGGCCGGCCTGGCGGTCCCTGGTGTCGGCCTACATCTTCATCTCGGCTTCCCAGCGTGACCTGCTCCGGGCGGTGGGCCTGCCCGCCGAGCGGTCGTTCGTCCGGCACAACCTCATCCCGCCGCATGACCGGCCCGCGCAGGACCGCACCGCCACCGTGGTCTACGCCGGCCGGCTGGACCGGGCCAAGGGCGTGCCCCTGCTGATGGCGGGCTGGGACCACTACCTCGCCCGGTCGCCCCGGCCGGGACTCCGCCTGGTCATCGCCGGGGCCGGCCCGCTGCAGGGTGACGTCGCGGCCTGGGCCTCGTCCCGGCCCTCGGTCGAGCTGACCGGCCAGCTCGGCCGCGACCAGTGCGCCGATCTGATCGCCCGGGCCCGCGCCGTGCTGCTGCCGTCGCAGTGGGAGGAAACCTTCGGCCTGGTGGCCGTCGAGGCCATGGCGGCCGGTACCGCCCCGATCGCGGCCGGGCACGGCTCGTTCACCGAACTGATCTCGCCCGGCGTCGACGGCGTCCTGTTCCCTCCCGGTGACGCGGCCGCTCTCGGGCGGGCCCTGGCCGGCGCGCAATCGCACCCGGAGCAGTACCAGACGTACGGGGAGCACGCCCGCAAGTCCTATGAGCAGCGGTTCGACCCCGCGCAGAACCTGCGGCAACTGGTGGGGATCTACCGTTACGCGATCACCCACCCGGCCTGACCTTCCCGGTCCCTGATCCGATTCTGGTTGAACATGCCCTTCGCATCGCGCCGGACCATCCCGGGCGGCGTCCGCCCCTGGCCGCTGGGCGCGGTCCTGGCCCTCTGCCTCGTGCTGGCCGCGGCCGCCCTGGTCTGGACCGGGCTGCGGCCGCACCGCCATCAGCAGCTGGCCGCCCCGGCCGCCCGGCAGCCGGCGGCGGCCACCGCCCACGTCACGCCACCCACCCGGGTCTGCGGCAACCAGGCCGTCCTGGGCGGCGGGCCGGCCACGGCGCCGGCCGGGGCGATCACCGTCCCGGCCGGTGACGACTCCGGCGTCAACTGGAGCCGGGCCGGCGCGACCTACTGGCTCGCCCCCGGTCAGCACACGCTCGGCGCAGGTCAGTTCACGCAGATCATCCCGGGCCCGGGGGCGACGTTCACCGGCGCCCCCGGAGCCGTCCTGGACGGCCGGCACACGAACCTGTACGCCTTCGGCGGCAACGCCACCGGGGTAACGATCCGCTACCTGACCATCCGGGACTTCGGGACCAGCGGCGGGAACCAGAATCAGGGGGTGGTCAACGAGAACTCCGAGGCCGGCTGGACGATCGAGAACTCCACCATCACCGCTAACGCCGGGGCCGGGGTCATGCTGGGCAGCGGCAACACGCTGTCCTACGACTGCCTGACCGCCAACCAGCAGTACGGCTTCAACGCCTACTCCACCTCCGGGCCGGCCCACCTGGTCGTCGAGCACAACGAGATCAGCGACAACGACACCTACAACTGGGAAGCCCGCCAGTCCGGCTGCGGCTGCTCCGGCGGCGGCAAGTTCTGGGACGTCGACGGGGCCGTGATCTCCGGCAACTGGGTGCACGGCAACGAGAACGTCGGCCTGTGGGCGGACACCAACAACCGCGGTTTCGACTTTTCCGGCAACTACATCTCGGACAACTACAGCTACGGCCTGATCTACGAGATCAGCTACAACGCCCAGATCAGGGACAACACCTTTGCCCGCAACGGGCTCGGGACGGGCCCGACCAACCCGGGCTTCCCCACCAGCGCGATCTACATCTCCGAATCGGGCTCGGACCCGCGGGTGCCCGGCAACTACGGCCGCTCGTTCGAGATCACCGGGAACCGCTTCATCGACAACTGGGGCGGGGTGATCCTGTGGGAGAACTCGAACCGGTTCTGCAATTCCCCCGCCAACACCAGCACCGGGGTCTGCACCCTGGTCGCGCCGTCCACCGCGACGCTCAGGTCGTGCGACGCGCAGCACATCGCCCGGCCGCCCTACTACGCGGACTGCCGCTGGAAGACCCAGAACGTCCAGGTCACCCACAACGAGTTCGACTTCGACCCGGCCAGCCTGGGGGCTTCGTGCACGCTGGCCCGCGAGTGCGGCTTCCAGGGCGTGTTCTCCGAGTACGGGACCTTCCCGTCGTGGAGCCCCTACCAGGGCACCTCGGTGGAGAACCACATCACGTTCGGGCAGGACAACCACTTCAGCCAGAACCGCTACCGCGGGCCCTGGCGGTTCATGGCCGGCGCCCAGGGCACCGTGGTCACCTGGGCCACGTGGCGGGCCGGGCCGTTCCACCAGGACGCGGCCAGCTCGATGACCGCCCAGCCCTGACCCGCCCAGCCCTGACCCGCCCAGCCCGTTTTCGCCCGATGTATCAGATCCGGGTCCTGGCGCCTCTTGTGACCGTGGACGGCGCAGTGGCCGTCCCGGTCCCATTCAACTCCCAAGCCTGGAGGGCTCAGGGTGAAGGTCCTCGTCGCGGGCGACCGCGGCTATATCGGCGCCGTACTCGTTCCGTTTCTGCGCGCCGCCGGACACGAAGTCGATGGCTTCGACGTCGGCCTGTACGAGGGGTGCGACCTCGGGTCCTTCCCGGGCACCGGCGGCCGCCCGCCCCGTGACATCCGGGACGCCGAGCCGCGCGAGCTGTCCGGTTACGACGCCGTGGTCTGCCTGGCCGCCCTGTCCAACGACCCGCTCGGGGCTCTCAACCCGGCCGCGACCTACGCGGTGAACCTGGACGGGACGCTGCGCCTGGCCCGGGCGGCCAGGGACGCGGGCGTCGAGCGCTTCCTGTTCGCCTCGTCCTGCAGCCTCTACGGGGCGGCGGGCTCGCAGGCGGTGGCCGAGGACGCCGAGCTGACGCCGGTCACCCCATACGGCGAGACCAAGGTCATGGCCGAGCGGGTCCTGGCCCAGCTGGCCGGCGACTCCTTCAGCCCCACCTACCTGCGCAACGCGACCGCCTACGGCGCCTCGCCCCGGCTGCGCCTCGACATCGTGGTCAACAACCTGACCGCCGTCGCGCTGACCACCGGGCAGGTCCGGCTGGAGAGCGACGGGTCGCCGTGGCGCCCGCTGGTGCACATCGAGGACATCAGCCGGGCCTTCCTGGCCGTGCTGGAAGCACCGCGTCACGTCGTGCACGACCAGGCTTTCAACGTCGGCCGCCCGCAGGACAACGTGCAGATCCGCGACATCGCCGAGCTGGTCCGCGGCGCCGTGCCCGGGTCGCAGGTCACGTTCGCCGCCAACGCCGGGCCGGACCTGCGCAACTACCGCGTCGACTTCTCCAAGCTGTACGGCACGTTCCCGGACCTGGAGCTGCGCTGGACCGTTCAGGACGGGGTGGCCGAACTGGCCCGGGCCTACACGGCCAACCACCTGACCTTCGGCGACTTCACCTCTTCGCGCTACGTGCGGCTGCGGCGGATCAAGGATCTGCTGTCGGCCCACCTGGTGGACGACATGCTGCGCCGGCAGGTCAGCACCCCGTTCCCGCCGCCCGGGGTGCCGGCCGCCCGCGGGGCGCGCTGATGCCGTCCTGCGATCGCCGCTGAGTCCGGACGGGTGGGCAGAACATGCTGGTTGACGCGGCAAGCCCCGGTGACGCGGCCGTGGGCGGCGAACGCGCCGCCGTGCCGTGGCGGATGGCCCGCCGGGTCGGGCAGCGGCTGAGCTGGGGTGTCGCCGACCAGGCGGTGTCCAGCCTGACCAACTTCGCGGTCACCATCTACGTGGCCCGGGTGCTGGGGGCCACCGAGCTCGGCGCGTTCAGTCTGGCCTACGTGACCTACGGGTTCATGCTGAACGCGTCACGCGGCCTGGCCACCGACCCGCTGCTGGTCCGGTTCAGTGGCGCCGAGCTGCCCCGGTGGCGGCGGGCCGTGGCCGACTGCACCGGCACCGCGGCCTCGGTCGGCCTGATCTGCGGGGTGTGCGCGATCGTGGCGTCGCTGCTGCTGCACGGGACCGCCTCCCGGGCCTTCCTGGCCCTGGGCCTCACCCTGCCCGGCCTGCTCCTGCAGGACAGCTGGCGGTTCGCGTTCTTCGCCCTCGGCCGGGGCCGCCAGGCCTTTCTCAACGACCTGGTCTGGGTCGTGGTCATGTTCCCGGCGCTGTACCTGCTGAACCGCAGCGGGCACGCCGACGTCTTCTGGTTCGTGCTCGTCTGGGGGGCCGCCGCCACGGTGGCCGCCGCGGCCGGCCCGCTGCAGGCCAGGGTCATGCCCCGGCTGAGCGGGACCCGGCGATGGGTGGCCCGGACCCGCGACCTCGGAGTCCGGTACCTGCTGGAGGGCACGGCCAACAGCGCCTCGACCCAGCTGCGCAACTACGGGGTCGGCCTGATCCTGGGCCTGACCGCCCTCGGGTACGTGCAGGCCTCCAGCACGCTGATGGGCCCGTTCATGGTCATCTTCTTCGGCATGGGCCTGGTCACGCTGCCGGAGGCTACCCGGGTCCTGCGCCGGTCGCCCCGGCACCTGCCGCTGTTCTGCCTGGGCGTGAGCGCCGGCCTGGCCGTGGCCGGGCTGGCCTGGGGGCTGATCCTGCTGTACGCGCTGCCCCGGGGGCTGGGGAACTGGATTCTGCCCAACCTGTGGCGGCCGACCTACCCGCTGATCCTCCCGCTCACCATCTCGGTCGTCGGCGGCTGCGTCAGTGCCGGAGCGGGCTGTGGCCTGCACGCGCTGGGGGCGGCGAAGCGGAGCCTGCGCGCCATGGTGCTGGGGTCCGTGGTCTACGTCATCTGCGGCGTGACCGGGGCGGCCGCGGGCGGCGTCGAGGCCTCGATATGGGCCATCGCGGTCGCGGGCTGGGCCGGCGCCGCGTTCTTCTGGCTGGAGCTGCGGGCCGAGCTGCGCGACTCGGGCGGCATGCGGCTCCTGCCCTTCGGCCGGTCCCGTGAGAACGGGCGGCACCGCAAGCCAGCGGAGCGGCCGCTTCCCGGCTGAAGCCGCCGGCCGGGGGCCGCTGCTCCACAAGCCGCTGCCCTGCTGGCGAATTGTCACTGGATGAACACGTGTAGTCAGGCAACCGGCGAGCGGCCGGCCGGCCCGTGCTGTTCACCCTCCGTAGAAGATTTCGCCTCGAATGCGCCTGAGAACGGGCCAGTCCGATTCGTCCATAAGGTAACGAATGAGGCTTTGATACAGTAAAGAGGTGGACGTCACTAATGTTTCACCTGCTCACAAGCTTGTTACTCAGTGTAGTTAAACAACTACCTATATTGGGACAAATAACTGAGCGTGGTCGTCAACCCCTCAACTGGCCCGGACGTCTCACTAATGAGGACCACTCAGCTGACATGGTTGATTTCGTGCCGTAGCGGTACGAGACAGGGAGGGATCCATGGGGGCGCTCGTTCCTGCACCCACGGTGACGACGCGAGAAGAGCACGCCGGGGCGGAGGCCCGCGACGTCGGGCAGCTGGTGCGGCGGGCGGCCAACGGGGACCGGGGGGCGTGGGAAGGTCTGGTCGATCAGTACTCCCGGCTGATCTGGTCCATCACCAGGAACTTCAGGCTGTCCGAGAGCGACGCCGCCGATGTCGCCCAGGCGACGTGGCTGCGGTTGCTGGAGCACATCGACCGCATCGACTACCCGGACCGGGTCGGCTCCTGGATCGCGGCCACGGCCCGGAACGAGTGCCTGCGCAGCCTGGCCGCCCGTAAGCGGGTCGTCCTGGCCCACGACGAGGTGACGTTCGAGACCGTCCCTTCCGGCCAGGCCGAAGTCGACGAGGGCCTGCTGGCCGCCGAGCGGGCGGAAGTGGTCCGCGAGGCGGTGTCCCATCTGCCCCGCCGCTGGCAGCAGCTGCTGGAGATGCTGATGTCGGACCCGCCCGCCTCGTACGCGGAGATCTCGGACCAGCTGGGCCTGCCCATGGGCAGTATCGGCCCGACCCGCCGCCGGTGCCTGGCCCGGCTGCAGGTGCTGCTGCGCCCGGCGGTCAGCGACGCCCAGTGGCAGGAACCCGGCCTGCCGCCCACCGCGGCGCTGAGACGAGCGGGCTAGCGCCGCCGGCCGCTTCGCCCGGCCGGCTCCGTTAGCGGGCAGGGCCGGACGGCGCCAGGGCCTCGGCGTCGACCCAGCGGCCGCCGGCCGCCTCAACCTCCGGACAGGCCGCCCGGACCTCGGGCAGCAGGTCGGGCACGAACAGCACCACCGATGCCCCCGGGTGCGCGGCCAGCACGTCCGGGCCGACCACCCCGATGTCGGTCCCGGGCATCCGCCGCCCGCGCTTGGCCGGCGACGCGTCGGCGACCGCTGAGATCAGCGTACGGTCCGCGTCCGCCCAGCGCAGCAGGGCCACCGCCCGGGACGCGGCACCGTAACCGAGCACGCTGCGCCCGGCGGCCCGCTCCCTGGTCAGCCAGTCCCGCAGCCCGGCCGCTCTGGCCCGGGCGTCATGCTGCAGCCCGGCCAGCGTGCCCGGATCACGGACCCCGGCCCGCTCGTCCCGGGCCAGCAGCGGCGGTACCGAACCGTCGGCAGCCAGCGCACCGGGATCGCCGTCCCGGCTGGCGGCCAGCAGCACGGTGCCGCCGTACAGCCCGAACTCCCACGCCCGGCGGGGGCGCAGGCCCGCCGCGGCCAGCATCGCCGTCAGCGCGGTGGCCGAGTAGTAGGCGTAGTGACCGTGCCGCAGCGCGTTCCACTGCCCATGGCGGATTATGGCGTCCAGCGCGTGATACTGCAGCAGCAGCACCCCGCCGGGAGCCAGCCGCGCCGTCCGTTCGGCCAGCGCGGCGCCCTGGTCCGCGGCGTGCATCAGGCCGAAGCAGTCCAGGATCACGTCGGCCGGCGCGCCGTCCGGGACCGGGCGGAGCCCGCGCTCCCCGAGCAGGCCGAGCCAGGAGCCGCCGTGCGGGCTGCCGTACTCGGCGACCCGGTTCCGGTGGGCCAGCAGGCCCCCGGCGCCCACCCGGGCCACCGCGTCGGCCGCCTGGGCGACCAGCGCGGCCGGCTCGGCCCCGCGCGGCTCCTCCGGCACGGTCGGGTCGGCCAGCAGCTGGGCCAGCCCGCAGGCGGCGCACAGCCACATCTGCAGCGGGTACACCGGGTCAGGCCCCGGGTCGTCCTGCCGCGGGAAGTAGTCGCAGGCCGGCTGCTCGCCCAGGTCCAGCACGAGCTGGCCCTTCGACGTCCCGCAGGCCCGGCAGGCCGGCTCGCCCATGGCCACCTCTTCCGCACTCGGCCGCACCGCCACCCGGCGGCGCCGCCGCATAAGAGCAGCGGGGAAGCCGCGATGATACGGCGAACGCTGCTGGCGCAGGAATTTGCGGCGGCGTGTATCACCGCCGGCCCGTCGTTGATCTCGTGTACGCGGGTGGCCACACGGCGGCCCGGTAACGCCATCCCCCGGGGGATGTCCCGTCTCCGGGAAGGGATCACTGCCTTGCTACCCACCTGCCGACTGTGCGGAGCGGACCTGACGCACACCTTCGTCGACCTCGGGATGTCTCCGCTGTGCGAGAGCTACGTCCCCGGGGACCGGCTGGACCAGGCGGAGACCTTCTACCCGCTGCACGTCCGGCTGTGCCCGTCGTGCCTGCTGGTCCAGCTGCCCGCCTACGTGTCCGGTGAGCACATCTTCTCCGACTACCTGTACTTCTCGTCCTACTCCGACTCCTGGGTGGCGCACGCCCGGCGGTACGCCGAGGACATGATCGGCCGGCTCGGCCTGACCGGGGACAGCCTGGTCACCGAGGTGGCCAG
>DASWVA010000355.1:0-10645 GCA_036401415.1 Streptosporangiaceae bacterium | reverse complement strand
CGTGCACGGCCGCGTCCGCGCGCAGCGTGCCGGAGAATACCCGGACCAGGCTGACCCGGCCGACGTCGCGGTCGGAGGTGGTTTTGACCACTTCGGCCAGCAGCGGCCCGGCCGGATCGCAGGACAGGCCGGACACCGGCTCACCGGTAAGCGTGGTGACGGTGGGCAGCGGGTGCTCGTCGGGCGACGGAAACGCCTGGGTCATCACCTCGAGCAGCTCGGTCAGGCCGATGCCGCGCGGGGAGGACGCGGCCAGCACCGGGTAGAAGCTGCCCCGGGCCACGGCCTTCTCCAGGTCCTCGATCAGCACCTTCGGGTCGATCTGCTCACCCGACAGGTAGCGGTCCATCAGCGACTCGTCTTCGCTCTCCTGGATGATCCCCTCGATCAGGTCCCCGCGCAGCACCTCCACCTGGGCCGCATAGGAGTCCGGGATGACGGCCTGCGCCCGGCCCGAACCCGGGCCGGGCCTGGCCGGGCCGGATCCGGAGCCCGAGTAGTCGAACAGCTGCTGTGACAGCAGCCCGATCAGGCCGTGCGCCCCGCTGCTCTCACCCTGCGACACCGGCAGGTAGAGCGGGGCCACCGATGCGCCGAACGCGTCGCGGCAGGCGGCCAGGCAGGCGTCGAAGTCGGCCCGCTGATGGTCGATCTTGGTGATCACGACGGCGCGCGGCATGCCGACCTGGGCGCATTCCTCCCACAGCATCCGGGTCAGGCCGTCGACGCCGTCGGTGGCGGGCACCGCGAACAGGGCCGAGTCGGCCGCGCGCAGCCCGGCCCGCAGGTCGCCGGTGAAATCGGCGTAGCCGGGGGTGTCCAGCAGGTTGATTTTGATGCCCGCGTGCCCGATGGGGGAGAGGGTCAGGTTGACCGAGCGACCCTGGCGGACCTCGATCTCATCGAAGTCGCTGACCGTGGTGCCTTCCTCGACGCGGCCCGGGCGTGCGATGGTGCCGGTGGCGGCCAGCAGGGCTTCCACGAGCGTCGTCTTCCCGGCCCCGGAGTGACCGATCAGCGCGACGTTCCGTATCCGGCCTGGCTGGCCTGCTGGTACGCCTCCGGCGGCCCCTGACGTGCCTGCCGTATCCGCCATGCCGTCGCCTCCTGCCCTCCGTGGGAGCTGCGCCGCTGCCCGTACCGTCAGGCTTAACCCGCGGGCCCCATTACCACAAGACCCACAGCGTGAATCACGCGGGTGACCGGAAGGTGGCCCGCAGGCGCCCCAGACGGCCAGAAACCTTCCCGGAATCCGCAGACGGCCCGGGGCGGCCGAAACCGCCAGTAGGCTTTAACGGCCATGCTGAACGGTGCCCGCCCCTTCTTCACCCGCCTGCTGACCCCGGCCGGTGAAGCGCTGGCCCGTACCCCGATCACGCCCAACATGGTCACGGTGACCGGCACCGTTGGTGTGGTCGCGAGCGTGCTGTGGGGGTACCCGACCGGGCACCTGTTCCTCGGCACCCTGGTGGCCACATTCTTCGTGCTCACCGACATGCTGGACGGGGTGCTGGCCCGGATCAAGGGCACCAGCGGCAAATTCGGGGCGTTCCTGGACTCGACCATGGACCGGCTCGCGGACGCGGCGGTCTTCTCTGGTCTGGCCGTCTGGTTCGTGCGCGGTGGTCACAATCAGCTGCTGGCCGCGGTGTCGATCTTCTGCCTGGTGGCCGGGGCGCTGGTGTCCTACGCCAAGGCCCGCGCCGAGGGGCTGGGCACCACCGCGAACGTGGGGATCGCGGAGCGGCCCGAGCGGATGGTGGTCACGTTCGTGGCCGTGGGCCTGTCCGGCCTCGGGGTGCCGTACATTCTGCCCGTCGGCCTGTGGGTCCTGGCCGTGGCCAGCGTGATCACCCTCGGACAGCGGATCATCGCGGTCCATCAGGGGCTGGCGGTGACGGCCGGGGAGACCGGAACGGGGAGCGCCGCCGCGGCGCACACGATCGAATAGGGAATCACCGTGCCACCTGTGAAGGACCTGCTGCTCAGCACGGGCTACCGGCTGGCCTGGAAGGTGATCTGCCGCGTCCCGGAACCCTGGGCCCGCTGGGGCTTCGACAAGGTCACCAGCATCGCCTGGCGCCGCCAGGGCCACGGGGTGCAGACGCTGGAGAACAATCTGCTGCGCGTGCTCGGCCCGGAGGCCAGCGGTAAGGACCTGCGTAAGCTGTCCCGGGCCGCGATGCGCTCCTACGGCCGGTACTGGATGGAGGTGTTCCGGCTGCCCACCATCACGCCGGAGCAGATCCAGCAGAACATGGTGGTCAACTCCCACGCCGACCAGGCCATAGCCGACGCGGCCGCGGCGGCGGGCCGGGGCGTTATCTTCGCGCTGCCGCACACCGGCAACTGGGATGTCGCCGGGGCCTACGTGGTCGGCCGCGGGGCCAGGATGACCACCGTGGTGGAGCGGCTCAAGCCCGAGTCGGTGTTCGATATGTTCCTCGCGTTCCGTGAGGGTCTCGGTATGGAGGCGCTGCCGCTGGGCGCGCCCAGCGTCTTCGGCGTCCTGGCCCAGCGGCTGCGGGCCGGTCACCTGGTCTGCCTGCTGTGTGACCGCGACCTGACCGAATCCGGCGTCGAGGTCGACTTCTTCGGCGAGAAGGCCCGGATGGCCGCCGGCCCGGCCGCGCTGGCCGTGCAGACCGGCGCCGCCCTGCACGCGGCCACCTTGTCCTTCACCGAGGGGGGCTGGGCCGCGGACGCCAGCCCGGCCATCCCGGTCCCCGCCCACGGCACCCGCAAGGAGAAGGCCGCCGCCATGACCCAGCAGCTGGCGTCCGCGTTCGAGAAGGGCATCGCTGCGCACCCGCAGGACTGGCACATGCTGCAGCGGGTGTTCACCGCCGACCTCGACCCGGACCGCCTGCCGGCCGCGGGTCAGGCCCGGACCAGGACCCAGGCCGGCTGATGCGGGTCGGCCTCGTCTGCCCGTACACCTGGGACGTCCCCGGCGGCGTGCAGTCCCACATCCGGGACCTGGCCGAGGCCCTGATCGACCTGGGCCACGAGGTGTCGGTCATCACCCCCGCCGACGATGACGCGCTGCTGCCCGGTTACGCGGTGTCGGCCGGCCGCACGGTGCCGGTGCCGTACAACGGCTCGGTGGCCCGGCTGTCGTTCGGGCCGCTGTCCGTCAGCCGGGTCCGCCGGTGGGTCAAAGAGGGCGACTTCGACGTGCTGCACGTGCACGAGCCGACCGCGCCCAGCCTGTCCATGCTGGCCTGCTGGGTGGCGGCCGGGCCGATCGTGGCCACCGTGCACACGGCCATGCCGCGGTCGCGGCTGCTGCACGCATCCCTCCCGGTCATCCGGTCCGCCCTGGAGAAGATCAGCGGCCGGATCGCGGTGTCCGAGGCGGCCCGGACCATGCTGGTCAAGCACCTCGGCGGCGACGCCGTGCTGATCCCCAACGGCGTGGCCACCCGCCGGTACGCCGGCCCGGCCGAGCCGCTGCCCGGCTGGCCCGGCCCGGACGGGGCCATCGGCTTCCTGGGCCGGATGGACGAGTCGCGCAAGGGCCTGCCGGTGCTGCTGGAGGCATTCGGCATGCTCGGCGCCGAGCGGCCGGGCCTGCGGCTGCTGGTCGCCGGCCCCGGCGACGCCGATGAGGTACTGGACCGCGTGCCGGCCGCCCTGCGGGACCGGGTGGTGCTGCTGGGCCAGGTCAGCGACGCGGACAAGGTGCGGATGCTGCATTCGGTCGACGTCTTCTGCGCGCCGAACACCGGCGGTGAGAGCTTCGGTATTGTGCTGGCCGAGGCCATGGCCGCGGGCGCCCCCATCGTGGCCAGCGACCTGGACGCGTTCCGCCGGGTGCTGCGCGGCGGCCGGGCCGGTGAGCTGTTCGCCACCGGCGACCCGGCCGGCCTGGCCCGGGCCGCCCGCCTGCTGCTGGACGACCCGGAGCGCCGGGCCCGGCTGTCGGCCGCCGCCACCAGCGCGGTCGCCAGCTACGACTGGAGCGTGGTGGCCAGGGACGTGGTCAACGTGTACGAGACGGTGGTCCTCGGCACCAACGCCGTCGCGGTCGCCCGGTAGGAAGGCCCAGCCCATGACCATCGCCGACGTCGTGATCGCCGTCGCGGTCGTCTCGTTCCTGGGCGTGTACGTGTCCTGGCGGGCCGGCCGCCTGGACCGGATGCACACCCGGCTGGAGGCGGCCCGGGCGGCCCTCGACGTCACCCTGGTCCGGCGCAGCTCGGTCGTGTTCGAGCTGGCCTCCTCGGGCTACCTGGACCCGGCCACCAGCCTGCTGCTGGCCGGGGCCGCGCACGAAGCCCGCGACGGGGAGGACCGCGAGCTGGCCGACCAGGAACTCAACCAGAGCAACCTGTCCCGGGCGCTGCGGGCCGCGTTCGCCCAGCCGGGCTTCCGGGCCTCGCTCGAGGACGTGGACGGCGCCCCCGAGCTGCTGGCCGAGCTGGAAGCCGCCGCCCACCAGGTCATGGTGGCGCGCAAGTTCTACAACTCCGCGGTGGCCGTCACCCAGGAGGCCCGGCGCAAGCCGCTGGTCCGGGTGCTCCGGCTGGCCGGCCACGCCGGGCCGCCGCAGTTCTTCGAAATGGACGACTCCCTGGCGACGGAGGACGATGACGGGGCCGGGGCCGACATGCAACGCCTCGCCGGATGACACCTACCATGGGGTTATACATCTGTTTCGTGCCGTGAACCCCCGGCACACCCCCCGCGAGCCCATCAGGCTCCCCGAGCAAGTGAGGTCAGAAGTGTCCACCGTCGACTCCGCAGGCCGCCCCAGCCCCGACGCGACCGCCGCCACCGGCACCGCCCGGGTCAAGCGGGGCATGGCCGAGATGCTCAAAGGCGGGGTGATCATGGATGTGGTCACCCCCGAGCAGGCCAGGATCGCCGAAGACGCGGGCGCGGTCGCGGTGATGGCGCTGGAGCGCGTCCCCGCCGACATCCGCGCCCAGGGCGGCGTGGCCCGCATGAGCGACCCCGACATGATCGACGGGATCATCGAGGCGGTGTCCATCCCGGTCATGGCCAAGTGCCGGATCGGCCACTTCGCCGAGGCCCAGGTGCTGCAGGCCATCGGCGTGGACTACATCGACGAGTCCGAGGTCCTGACCCCGGCCGACGAAGCCCACCACGTGGACAAGTGGAAGTACACCGTCCCGTTCGTGTGCGGCGCGACCAACCTCGGTGAGGCCCTGCGGCGGCTGGCCGAGGGCGCGGCCATGATCCGGTCCAAGGGCGAGGCCGGCACCGGCAACGTGGTCGAGGCCACCCGGCACATGCGGCAGATCCGTGGTGAGATCGCCCGCCTGGCCACGTTGCCCGAGGACGAGCTGTTCAGCGCGGCCAAGGACCTGCGGGCTCCGTACGAGGTCGTGGCCGAGGTGGCCGAGGCCGGACGGCTGCCGGTGGTGCTGTTCACCGCGGGCGGCATCGCCACCCCGGCCGACGCGGCCATGATGATGCAGCTGGGCGCGGATGGCGTGTTCGTCGGCTCCGGGATCTTCAAGGCCGGCGACCCGGCCAAGCGGGCGGCCGCTATCGTCAAGGCGACCACCTTCCACGACGATCCCGACGTGGTGGCCAAGGTCTCCCGTGGCCTGGGCGAGGCTATGGTCGGCATCAACCTGGACGACCTGCCCGCCGAGCAGCACTACGCCCGCCGGGGCTGGTGAACCGCGCGCGGCCCCGCACCTCACCCCTGATCGGCGTCCTGGCCCTGCAGGGTGACGTCCGTGAGCACGTGCGGGCGCTGGAGACGGCGGGCGCCCGGGCCATCACCGTCCGGCGTCCCGACGAGCTCGAGTCGGTGGACGGGCTGATCATCCCGGGCGGTGAGTCGACCACGCTGTGGCGGCTGGCCCTGTCCTTCGACATGCTGGAGCCGCTGCGGAAGATGCTGTCCGCCGGGCTGCCGGCGTTCGGGTCCTGCGCGGGCATGATCATGCTGGCGGACCGCCTGGTCGACGGGGCCGCCGGGCAGCAGACCTTCGGCGGGATCGACATGACCGTCCGGCGCAACGCCTTCGGCCGGCAGGTCGACTCGTTCGAAGCCGACGTCTCGATCACCGCGATGGCGGGCGGCCCCCTGCGCGCGGTGTTCATCCGGGCGCCCTGGGTCGAGCAGGCGGGTGATGAGGTCGAGATCCTCGGCACGGACTCCCGCGCCGGTAGGATCGTCGCGGTCCGCCAGGGTCTGCTCCTGGCCACGTCCTTCCATCCGGAGCTGACGGGCGATGTGCGGATCCACGAGCTTTTCGTTGACATCGTGAAGGGAAACACATGAGCGGCCACTCCAAGTGGGCGACCACTAAGCACAAGAAAGCGGTGGTCGACGCCAAGCGAGGCAAGCTGTTCGCAAAGCTGATCAAGAACGTCGAGGTCGCGGCGCGGACCGGCGGCGGTGATATCGCGGGTAACCCGACGCTGTACGACGCCATCCAGAAGGCCAAGAAGAGCTCGGTCCCGAACGACAACATCGACCGGGCCGTCCGGCGCGGGTCCGGCCAGGAGGCCGGTGGCGCCACCTACGAGAACATCACCTATGAGGGGTACGGCCCCGGCGGGGTCGCGGTTCTGGTCGAGTGCCTGACCGACAACCGCAACCGTGCCGCCTCTGACGTCCGCGTCGCGTTCAGCCGTAACGGCGGCTCGATGGCCGACCCGGGCTCGGTGTCCTACCTGTTCAACCGCAAGGGCGTGGTCATCGTGGCCAAGACCGCCGGCGTGGCCGAGGACGACATCCTCGGCGCCGTGCTGGACGCTGGCGCCGAGGAGGTCAACGACCTCGGGGACTCCTTCGAGGTGACCAGCGAGGCCGCCGACGTCATCGCGGTCCGCACCGCGCTCCAGAACGCCGGCATCGACTATGAGTCGGCCGACATCGCGTTCGTCCCCACCATGGAGGTCCCCATCGACGAGGAGCAGGCCAGGAAGGTGTTCCGGGTCATCGACGCGCTCGAGGACTCCGACGACGTGCAGGACGTCTACGCCAACTACTCCGTGTCCGACGAGATCATGGAGAAGCTGGGCTGACCGCCCGGCCCGGCGTCTGGTGCGCCGTCCGGCGCGGCGCCCGGCCCCGCCCGGGATGACCGGCCGGGGGCGCTGGCCGTAGCGTGGCTTCCTGTGGCTACGCATCTGACTTCACAGACCGGCACGGACATCCGCCCGATCGGCCGGGGTGACGACCTGGAGGCGCTGACCGATCTGGTGCGGCGGGCGTTCGGGCCCCACGCCATGACCGAGCACCCGGCCGCCCTGGCCCGGCAGCGGGCCGTGGTCGACCAGGCCATCGCCACCGGCCGCATCTTCGGTGCTTTCTCCGGCGGCCAGCTCGTGGCCTCGGCCCGCTGGCACGACATGCGGCAGTGGTGGCACGGCCGGTCCATGCCGATGGCGGGCGTGGCCGCGGTCATGGTCGCCCCCGAGTACCGTGGCCGCGGCGTGGGCCGCACGCTGATGACCGAGGTGCTGGCGGCCATCGCCGGCCGCGGCTACCCGGTGTCGGTGCTCTATCCCGCTACCACCCCGATCTACCGGTCGCTGGGGTGGGAACTCGCGGGCGGCCACCACCGGGTCTCCCTGCCGGCCCGGTCCCTGCGCAGCCTGCTGGCTCCCGATCTGGGCCGAACCACTCCCGGCACCCTGGCCGACGCACCAGCCGGCGGCCTGCACTCCGCCCCGTTCCGGCGGGCCACACCCGACGACGCCGCCGACGTGGTCCAGATCGTGGGACGCGCCCACGAGCTGGCCCGTCACGCGGGGCCCAACACCCGGGATGCGGCGTCCGTCGCGGGCTGGCTGGGTGATCAGGAACTGTTCGCCTACCTGGCCCCGGACGGGTTCCTGGCCTACCGCTGGCGGGACGACCATGAGATCCACGTCGAGCGGCTCATCGCCGCCACCGAGCGGACCGTCCGCGAGCTGTGGTCGGTCGTGGCCTCGCACTCCTCCATCGCCGACACCGTGAGCGCCCGGCTCGGCCCCGATGACCCGCTGTTCTGGCTGACCCGCGAGCCGGACGCGAGCGTCCGGTCCGGCGAGCACTGGATGCTGCGGCTGGTCGACGTGCCCGCGGCCGTCGCGGCCCGCGGCTTCCCCCTGTCCGCCCAGCTGAGCCTGCCGCTGTTCATCCAGGACGGCACCCGTGACCAGAACGCCGGGTTGTGGCAGCTGTCGGTCACCGGGGGCCGGGGCGCGCTGGTCCACGCCCCGGAAGCGACCCGGCCGCTGACCATCGGCGTGCGCGGCCTGGCCGCCCTGTACGGGGGGACCCCGATGGCCACGTTGCGGCTGGCCGGCCTGGCCACTGGCGGCGATCCGGCCGCCGACAGCGAGCTGGACGGGGCCTTCGGCGGCGCGTCCTACCTGCTGGACAGCTTCTGATCCGGTAAGTTCGAGCCGAACAGATGTTCGGCGGATGATGGAGGCCTGATGGCGGCGCTGAGTTTCGCCCAGCGCCCGGTGCGGGTCCTCGGTGTGGACCCCGGCCTGACCCGGTGCGGGCTGGGCGTGGTGGACGGCGCGCCGGGCCGGGCGCTCAGTCTGGTCGAGGTGGGTGTGGTCCGCACCCCCCCTGAGGATGACGTCGCCGCCCGGCTGCTGGCCCTGGAGGAGCAGTTCGAGGCCTGGCTGACCACGCACCGCCCGGACGCGGTGGCGGTGGAGCGGGTGTTCAGCCAGCGCAACGTGCGGACGGTGATGGGCACCGCCCAGGCGGGCGCGGTGGCCATCGTGTGCGCGGCCCGGCGCGGGCTGCCGGTGGCGCTGCACACCCCCAGTGAGGTCAAGGCCGCGGTGACCGGCAACGGCCGCGCGGACAAGGAACAGGTCACGTTCATGGTGGTGCGGCTGCTGCGGCTGGCCGACCCGCCCCGTCCCGCCGACGCCGCCGACGCCCTGGCCCTGGCCATCTGCCACCTGTGGCGCGGCGGCCAGTCGACGTCCCGGCTGGCCGCCGCGGCCGCGGCCGCCAGCCGCAAGGGGGCGCCGGCCCACTGGCCCCGGCCGCCCCGCCCCGTTCCCGGGCGGGGCCAGTGATGGGGGAGCAGCAGTGATCGGGAGGCAGCAGTGATATCGCACTTGCGCGGCACGGTCGCCGGGGTCGCCCCCGACGGCGCCGTGATCGAGATCGGCGGCGTCGGCTTCAGCGTGCAGTGCACGCCGGGCACGCTGGCCACCCTGCGGCCCGGCGCGGACGCCCGGGTGTCGACCTGCCTGGTGGTGCGGGAGGACTCCCTGACCCTGTACGGCTTCGGCAGCGACGACGAGCGCAACGTCTTCGAGTTGCTGCAGACCGCCTCCGGAGTCGGCCCGCGGCTGGCCCTGGCCATGCTGGCCGTGCACAGCCCGGACGCGCTGCGCCGCGCCGTGGCCACCGGTGACCTGGACGCGCTGACCCTGGTCCCGGGCGTCGGCAAGAAGGGCGCCCAGCGCATCGTGCTGGAGTTGAAGGACCGGCTCGGCGCCCCCGGCGACGTGCCCCTGGACAGCGGCCGCGCGCACCTGGCGGCGGCGCCCTCCTGGCGTGAGCAGGCCCAGTCCGGCCTGGTCAACCTGGGCTGGCCGGCCCGCGACGCCGAGCAGGCGGTGCAGGCGGTCGCGGCGGACCTGGAAGCCGAAGGGGTACCGCCCGAGTCGGTGGGCGTGGCCTCCGTGCTGCGCGCGGCCATGAAGAAGCTGAGCCGCCAGTGATCAGTGAACCGTGAGGGGCAGCCGGTGAACGAGAGCGACCTGGAGGCCCAGGAGGCCGAGGCGCTGGCTCGCGCCCGCTCCCAGCCCCAGCAGGCCGGCGACGGTGACGGCCGGGTCGTGTCCCCGCTGGCCGACGCGGACGACCGGGCCATCGAGAGCGCGCTGCGGCCCAAGCGGCTGGCGGACTTCGTCGGCCAGCAGCGGGTCCGTGACCAGCTGTCCCTGGTCCTGGAGAGCGCCGTGCGGCGCGGGCGGCCCCCGGACCACGTGCTGCTGTCCGGGCCGCCCGGGCTGGGCAAGACCACGATCGCCATGATCATCGCGGCTGAGCTGGGCATGCCGCTCCGGATCACCAGCGGGCCCGCCATCGAGCGGTCCGGCGATCTGGCCGCGGTGCTGTCCACGCTGGCCGAGGGCGAGGTCCTGTTCATCGATGAGATCCACCGGCTGGCCCGTCCGGCCGAGGAGATGCTCTACTTGGCCATGGAGGACTTCCGGGTCGACGTGGTGGTCGGCAAGGGCCCCGGCGCCACCGCGATCCCGCTCGACATCGCGCCGTTCACCCTGGTCGGCGCGACCACCCGGTCCGGGTTGCTGCCCGCGCCGCTGCGCGACCGGTTCGGCTTCACCGCCCACATGGACTTCTACCAGCCCGCGGACCTCAAGATCATCATTCAGCGGTCGGCAGGCCTGCTCGGCGTGACCCTGCGCGAGGACGGTGCGGCCGAGCTGGCCGGGCGGTCCCGGGGCACGCCCCGGATCGCCAACCGGCTGCTGCGCCGGGTCCGGGACTACGCGGAGATCCGCGGCGACGGCGTGGTCGACCTGGCCAGCGCGCGGGCCGCCCGGGAACTGTACGAAGTGGACGAAGAAGGCCTGGACCGGCTGGACCGCGCCGTCCTGGACGCGGTGGTGCGCCGGTTCGGCGGTGGCCCGGTCGGGCTGTCCACGCTGGCCGTGGTGGTGGGGG
>DASWVA010000354.1:0-2493 GCA_036401415.1 Streptosporangiaceae bacterium | reverse complement strand
ATCGGCAACGGCGACGGCACCGAGGGCGCGCACGCCGGCCGGGTGCTCGGCACCTACCTGCACGGCCCGGCCCTGGTCCGGAATCCGGCCCTGGCCGACCTGCTGCTGGGCTGGGTGACGGGCCCGTTGCCGCCGATCCCGCCGAAGGACGAAGAGCTGGCCCTTGCCCTGCGCCGGGAACGTCTGGCCGCCGTCTCCGGCTGAGGGTGCGCGGGCGCTACCGGCTGGCCCGGGGAGCCTAGGGGGCCGGGGGCCTGCGGGGCCGGGTCAGTAGATGAGGGCCTGGACGCCGTCGGCGGTGACTTCGGCCACGAAGGTGGCGGCGCCGGAGATACGGATTCCGCCGATCACGTCCCCGGGCCCGATGTCCCGGCGGGCCGCGCACTGGGTGCACAGCGTGACCGTGCCCACGGCCAGCACCCCGGCCAGCAGGTCGGCGAGGGGGGCGGCGTGCGGGAGGCTGAAGTCTTCGGCCCGGCCGGGGAGCGCAAACCAGGCGGACTCGCCGGTCAGCCACAGCGAGACCTGGACCCCGCTGGCCACGGCCGCGCCCGCCACCGTGAACGCCTGGTTGCAGCGTTCCGGGTCATCCTTACCGGCTGTCACCTTGATCACGAGGGACCGCGTTGCCACCTCAGCACTGTAGCGGCCGGCGTGCCGGCCCGGCTACGCGACGGCCCCCCCATACACTCCGGCCTATGCACGGCATGCTCAGCGCCGCGATCCTGGTGATGGCGTTTGTCCTGGTCGCAGCGGCCGGCGGGGGGTCCATGGTGTGGTTGTACCGCGCCGCGGCGGATGAAGACGGGCGCTACCGGCCGCCGCGCGAGACCGTGGCGGCCAGCCCGGTCGCGGGCACCCAGGGTGACGATCAGGCGCCGGGGCCCGCCATCGGAATTACCGAACGGTCTCTCCTCGCGTGGCCTGCTCCTGCGGAGTCCTGCGCGCCGGGCCGCTCCGGCCGCGCCAGTTCCTGAACAGGGTCTAACCTGGCCGCCATGAGCGATGAGGACGGGACGATCTCCGGTGACCAGGACGCGCCGTTTCATGGTGAGCAGGACGTGCCGGCTCCGGGCAGCCCGGACGTACCGGCTCCGGGCGGGGTGGGTGTGCCGGCTCCGGGCGGCCCGGACGTGCCGCTGCACCCGGACCTGGCCCCGCTCGCCTTCTTGCTCGGCCGCTGGGAAGGCGCCGGTGTGGGTGGCTACCCGACCATCGAGAGCTTCCAGTTCGGTCAGGAGATGACCTTCAGCCACAACGGGAAGCCGTTCATCAGCTACACCAGCCGTACCTGGCGACTGGACGCCGAAGGCCGCATCGGCCAGCCCCTGGCCACCGAGGCCGGCTTCTGGCGTCCCCAGCCCGGCGGCAGGGTCGAAGTGCTGCTCGCGCACCCGACCGGAATCACCGAGATTTATCTGGGCGAGGTCACCGGCACCCGCGTCGACCTGGCCACCGACGTGGTGGCGCGGACCGAGTCAGCCAAGGAGTACACGGCTGGCCGCCGCCTCTACGGCCTGATCGGCGAGGATCTGGGCTGGGCCTACGACATGGCCGCCGAGGGTGAGCCTCTCCAGTCCCACCTCTCCGCCCAGCTCAAGCGCGTCACCTGAGCAACCCGCCCGGCATCATGGATGTGCCGGTACCTGCACTCTTTGGTCCACGATGGCGCATTGCGTACCTGAGGAGTGGTGCGCGAACGGATGACTGGGCGGCACCGGCTGGTTCCGGGCAAGTAAAAACCCTCCGGGCGACTCCCGTCGCAGCGAACTGCGAGCGGGGACCGGCTGGACACGGCCGGTCAGCCCGGAGGGCCGGTGTCTGTCCGAAATTGCCGACCGCCGCCCCAGCAGGACGACTGGGCCGTTGTCACCGGTGGTCCCTTGGAAAGGAGGGACCGGTGACCGGCCCGCGCTGCGGCGCATGATGCCGCGTGCGCGCGTCGGCGGGTCAGCGGCTAGCGGACAGCCACCTCACGAGTCCAACATCTATGCATACTGTGGACCACCTCCTCTCCCGTGTAATCGCACGCTATGTCACACCAGGCCCTCGAGGCAAGATGATTTTCACCGGCCGGTGACGACGGGCCGGAGGAGCCGCCCGAGGACCGGTGCCGCCGGCGGCCGGCGCGACTAAACTGCGGGGCATGGCGCACGCCCGGGACACCGAACGCGCCCCGCACGACTGGGACGAGCAGTTGCGGGCCCGCGGCTACCGGGTCACGCCGCAGCGCCAGCTGGTGCTCGAGGCCGTGGCCACCCTGCGGCACGCCACTCCCGAAGACGTCGGCGCCCGGGTCAACCAGACGGCGCGCGGGGTCAACATCTCCACGATCTACCGCACGCTGGAGTTGCTGGAGCAGCTCGGCATGGTGTCCCACACCCACCTGGGGCACGGCGCGCCCACCTACCATCTGGCCGAGTACGCCGACCACGTGCACCTGGTCTGCCGGAGCTGCGGGAAGATCACCGAGATCAGCCCGGACGTGGCCCG
>DASWVA010000353.1:0-5910 GCA_036401415.1 Streptosporangiaceae bacterium | reverse complement strand
AGCGCGCTGACCCCGAACAGGCCGCTGACGCTGGCGGAGTAGACCGCGGCCGCCGCGATCTGCGCCGCTCCATGCGCGCGGGTCAGTAGGAACGGGCCGGACACCAGGGACGCCGCGAACCAGAGCAGGTGCATCCAGCCGCGAAGCACCGGCTTAACGTAGTAGATACCGCGCCGGGAATCGTAGAACTGCCCCGCCGTCTGGGAGCCCGTGGCCACGATCGGCCTCCATCTCATGCCGGGTCTCCGGACCGGCCAGGCCGGTTCCGATAAGTACCGCTCCGGTAACTATGCCTTCAAGGTGCGCCGGCCCGGACACGAGTGAACCCCGGGCCCTTCGCTGTTCCGGTCGTCGTGACGGGGCGCAGCTGCCGAGGTCCAGGGCAGCACCTGAATATTACGCGAGTCCCGGTCAGCAGGCACAGGCGCACCAGGGTGCTCATGGCGCCTGAGCCAAACGGTGCCCTGGCGCGCAAAATGGACGGTTCAGGACGGCCCTTGGGTCAGCAGGGCGATACGGTCCCCGGGCCGCATGACCAGGGACGGGTCGGGCGAGCAAAGGTGCCGGTTGCGGAGCAACGAGACCGGCAGGTACCCGGACGGCCAGGGGACATCGCTCAGCTTGCCGCCGACGGAGGGCGAGTCATCGGGCAAGGTGATTTCGACGACCCGGTAGCCGGGGAGCGGATTGGGCGGCTGGGCCGCGTCGCTTTCACGCTCGTGGTGCGTCCCCGGGGTGCCCATGGCGCCGGAGAGCTCTTCCGCCGGACCCGCTGCAGGGCTGGCGGCCGGCTGGGCCTGCGCCGCGTGCTGCTGGACGGCGCGGATCTCCCGGGCTACAGCCGCGATGACGGTCGTGTTGGTCACCCAGCCGGTGATCTGCTGTGCGTCGTCGGAAAGCACGGGAAGGCCGTCCCGCCCGTAGATTTCGAGCTGGCGCAGCGCCTGTGCCAGTGATTCGGTGGCGAAGATGGCCTGCGGGTCCAGTTCGCCGGTGACTGGGCCAGGCAGGGCAACCGCAGAGCCGGAGCCGGAGCCGGGGCCGCCGCCGATGGCGACCGGCGGCTTGAACGCCTGCATGGCGTCGCTCACCTTCAGGTCCTGCAGGATCCGCCACGGGGTGGCCCGGTCGATGTCGGTGCCGCGGCGCAGCAGCTTGGTGGTGTAGATCGTGCCGTAGCTGAGGGCCCGGGAGACGGTGGAGGCGACGGCGACCGCGAGCATGACCGGCAGCGTCAGGGTGAAGTCGCCGGTCATCTCGACCACGCTGGCCAGTGAGGTGAGCGGGGCCCGGGCCGCGGAGGCGAACACCGCACCCATGCCCACCACCGCGTACAGGGCCGGGGGGCCGGCGGCGGCGCCGAACAGGTGATGCGCGACGTCCCCGAAGGCCATGCCGGAGGTGACGCCGATGAACAGGGACGGGGCGAACACCCCGCCGGAGCCGCCGATGCCGATGGTCAGGCTGGTCGCGACGATCTTGGCCACCGCGAGCAGAATCAGGAACCACAGCACGTAGCCGCCCCCGGTGGCCTGGTCCATGACTGGGTACCCGACCCCGTACATCTGCGGAATGGCCAGCAGCAGCAGCCCGAGCAGGACGCCGCCGACGGCGGGCCGGGCCCACTCCGGGCGGCTGCCCCACAGCCTGTCGCACAGGTCCTCGGTCTGGTACAGCACGGCCTTGAACGCCAGGCCGAACAGCGCAGCGATGACCGCGAGCAGCGCCACCAGCAGGTAATCAGCGGGGTGCGGCAGGGCGATGCCCGCCGGGAAGCCGGACAGGAACGGCTTGGAGCCCAGGAAGCCGATGGCGGTGGCGTCGGCGACCATGGCTGACAGCATGACCGTGAACAGTGCGTCGATCGAGAACTCCCGCAAGATGATCTCGACCCCGAAGAACACCCCGGTGATCGGTGCGTTGAAGGTGGCGGCGATCGCTCCGCCGGCGCCGCAGGCGACCAGGATCCGCAGCCGCTTTTCCGGCACCCGGACCCGCTGGCCCACGGCCGAAGCCAGCGCCGAGCCGATCTGCACGATCGGGCCCTCGCGGCCGACCGACCCGCCGACCCCGATGCACAGCGCCGAGGCGAGTGCCTTGACCACGCTGACCTGCGGGCGGATCCGGCCCCCATGGTCCGCTACGGCGATCATGACTTCCGGGACCCCGTGACCGCGGGCCTCGGGGGCGAACCGGTGGATCAGCGGTCCGTACAGCAGGCCGCCGACGACCGGGATCACCACGAAGAACCCCAGCCCCAGCCAGGGCAGATGCGAACTGCCGACGTAGCCCCGCTGACCGAACTCGTCGTGGCCGGTGGCCAGCCAGGTGAACCCGTAGATGAGGTACCGGAACGCCACCGCGCCCAGTCCCGCCCCGACGCCGACCAGCAGGGCGAGCAGGAATAGCCCACCGCGGCCGCCTCGCAGCCACGCCTTCGCCCGGGGGGTCCAGGACGACCAGTCCCGTCGGCGTTCCGTCACCGTCACGTCAGTCATTGCCCTCTTTCGTCACCACGGGGGGAGCCGGGAATTGCGGTGAGCTCACGCGGTGACACCCGCATGCGGGACTTCGGGACCGGGGGCGGGCGGCCACTGGTGCTCGGGAACCTCACCGGCCGCGGCGGCGAACGCCCCGAACGCCGCGGCGATGGCCCGCTGCTCGTCCGGACCCAGTTTGACCAGGATGTCCTCGATCAGGACCCGCCGGCGGGCGGTGGCCTCATCCACCACGCGCCGGCCGTCCGCGGTGACCGAAACCACGACCGAACGCCGGTCCGACCGGGCGCGGTGGCGGCGGGCCAGCTGCTTGCGAACCAGCCGGTCGATCATCCGTCCCGCCGTTGACGGGGCCACATCAAGTGCCACCGCCAGATCCACCATCCGCTGCGGCCCACGGGACGCCAGCACCACCAGCATCCGGTACTGGGCGATCGTGGTGTGCTCCGCCGCGGCCCCCATCGACCGGGTACTCACCGCGACCAGCGTCCGGCTCGCGGTCAGTACCGCATTGACCACGGCCTCATCCACAGCGTCTCCATCGTCAGATCGCGGCGATACTCGCATCCAGCAATATTAAGACCATACATCAATAGCACTATGCAATAAAGAGTGGAACGTACGCCACTGCGGTGGATGTCGGATCACCTCGGCGGGCGCCGCGTCATCGAGGCGACCGGAGGCCAGGGCCTGCCCAGGGCACGATGACATCCTGCGGCGGTCGCTCAGGTCACCCGGGAGAACCAGCGGAGCCAGGTCAGCCAGCCGGGTCAGGGTGGTCCAGGGCGTCCAGGGCCCCGGTGACCTGCTGGGGCTGCGTCCAGGTGCCGGAGCGGGGCGGGACGTCGATCCACCGGACGGTGTGGCGGGCGTCGAGGATGACGGCGGCGGGCATCGGCAAGGTGACCGTGCCGTCGGCGTTGACGCTGGTCAGGTCCAGCCCGAGCTGCCGCTGGGCGGCACGGCACGGCTCGGGTGGCCGGGTGAGGATGCCGAGGCGGCCGGCGATGACGTTGCCGGGGTCGCAGACCACGGGGAAGGTCAGGCCGTGCCGCCTGGTCAGTGACCCGTCCGGCTTCTGCGGGCTGATCGCGACCATGGCGATGCCGCGTTCGGCCAGCTGCGGTAGCAACTGCTGCTGGTAGGCGGACAGGGCGGCGTGGCTGCCCGGCCACCAGGCACCCCGGTGGAAGACCAGAACCGACGGGGCGTCCCCGGTCACGGCGTACAGCGTCGTCGCCGCTCCGTGCACGTCGAGCAGGTCCGCGTCGGGCAGGACGGTCCCCGCGCCCGCGGCAGCACTGGGTGGCTGGGCCGGGGCCGGCCCAGCCACGCGGCGGGCCGCTCCCAGCCGCAGCCGCAGTGCCAGCGCCGTGGCGGACAGCAGGAACAGCGCTCCGGTGACGGCGAGCCAGTGCCAGAGGTAAGGGTCCAGGGGCAGCGTCGTCGAGGCCGGGAAGTGTCCCGGCAGGCGGAAGATCAGCGGGAACCAGATGAGCAGCAGCACGCCGGACAGCACGGCGGGGACGCGCAGGTAGTTGATCCACGGCCCGGCGGGCAGGTTCAGCGGGCGGTGCCGGAAGACCGCTACGGCGGAGCTGTCGGCCAGCGTGTACAGCGGCATCAGGATCAGGTCGTGGCCCACGACCGCGGCCACGAACCACACGCCGATGCCCACCGCGTTGACCGGCAGCAGCTCGGCCGCGGCGTACCCGGCCAGCGCGAAGCAGCCGATCATGGTGAGCAGGTGGAGGGGACTGGCCCCGTACCAGCGAAGTAGCCGGGACACATCAACTCCGGAAGGTCAGGCTGGCGACCCACTTGGTGTTGTGCACGCCGGGGTTGGCGGGCACGATCACCCGGGCCGGGTAGCCGTGGTCGGGTGAGAGGTCCGCGCCGTTGACCCGCAGCGCCAGCAGCGAGTCCGGGTGCATGATCTGCTCCGCGGTCAGGGCCGCCTGGCTGAACGCGCCGCCGCGTTCTAGGGACTGCACCAAGACGCTCACCGGGCGGGTGACGCCGGCCAGCCGGGCGAGGTCGCGCAGCCGGACGCCGCTCCAGGCCTGGTCGTCGGTGGACCACCCTTCGACGCACGCGATCGGCAGGCGGGCGGTGTGCTGGTCCATGCCGAGCAGGCCGGCCCGGGTCAGCACGGCCGGCGGATGGCCGGCCGGGCCGCCGGACGCCAGGGTGAGCCGCCAGGCCGCGCCTGTGTGCTGCTCCTTGATCCCGGCGCTGGCCGCGGTCTGGTTGACCTGGAAGTCACCGGGCCCGCCGCTGACGTCCTGGCCGTGCGGGGCGAGCAGCGCGGTCCGCCGCAGTGGCCCGCCCAGCGACTGGCCCACCGACAGGAGGGCGACCAGGGCCGAGCCCGCGCCGGCGAAGGCCAGGAAGCCGCGCCGGGAGATGGTCGGCTCGGCGGGCTCCAGGGGGGCCAGGTACCCGGCGTCCGGCGGCTCCGGGCGCATCCGGGTGATCCCGGAGCGCAGTTCCGCGATCAGGCTGCGGCTGCGCAGCGCCCGGATCATGACGGGCAGCTTGAGGGTCACATGGCTGACGAAGCCCGCGACGAACACCCAGGCGCCGTAGAAGTGCAGGGGGTAGAAGGACCCGGGGAACTTGTACCACGTCTGGATGTTCAGGATCCCGGTTGCGAATTCGAAGACCGCCCCGCCGACGAGCAGGAACAGTGACAGCCGTTCCAGGGCGTGCGCGGGCGAGCGCAGCGGGGGCCATTCGAACAGCTTCGGCAGCACCGACCACAGCTTGAACAGCAGGATCGGCACCAGTACCAGCCCCAGCGTGACGTGAACGCCCTGGTTGAGCCGGTAGAGCCAGATGGGGTGGGTCGGCCAGGAGAACAGGTAGAAGCCGAGCAGCCCCTTCCCCCGGGTCTCGTCATTGACCGGGCTGAGGTCCGGGTTGTAGGCGGCGTAGGACAGCAGGCCGGTGGCGAACACCACGGGGATGGAGGCCAGCAGCACCAGGCCGAGCATGGAGGTCAGCCACGGGCCGCGGATCGGGCTGCGCCAGAACGACCGGCGGAACGGCCCGGGCGGAGGATCGGCCAGGCGCGGCTTCAGGCCCGGCTTCAGGCGCGAGCTCATGAGCGCTTCTCCTTCACGGTGCCGTCGAGGAGGCGGACGACGGCCGGGCAGGAGCCGCTCTGTCCGGGAAGCCAGACCGAGGCGGGGCGGATGCGGACGCCCGCGACCGGGCGGAACCGGGCGGCCGGGACCCCGGCCAGCAGCGGCTGCGGGCACTGGCGGTAGTACTGCCTGAGCCGGGGCGGATACCCGACCGGCAGCCCCGGCCCGTCGGTGATGATCGCGCTGAACCGGTGGCCGGCGGCCGCGGCCGCGGTACTGCGCCGGAAGCTCGCGATCGCGGTCTGGTCCGTCGCCCGCAGCAC
>DASWVA010000352.1:0-5000 GCA_036401415.1 Streptosporangiaceae bacterium | reverse complement strand
CACGGCGGCGAGGCGGCGGTCGTCGCCGCTGCGGACCACGAACACGTGCGGGCGGCTGGTCATCAGGCGCCGGATGGCCCGGAAGTCGCCGGACGCGGCCAGCCGCCCGGCCACCATGACCTGGATCGTGCCGGACACCTCAGCCACCTCTTCGAGGATGTGTGAGCTGAACACGATCGTGCGGCCGGTGGCACCGAGCCGGCCGAGGAGTTCCATCATGTGCAGCCGCTGCCGGGGATCCATGCCGTTGAACGGCTCATCCAGGAGCAGGACCTCAGGATCGTGCACCAGCGCGGCCGCGACCCGGATGCGCTGCCGCATACCCTTGGAGTAGGTGCTGATGCGCCGGGTCATCGGGCCCACCATGTCCACCAGCCCGATGGCGCGCCGGGCCGCCGCCACCGGGTCGGGGAGCCGGTGCAGCCGGGCGCTGGCCTGGACGAACTCCGCACCGGTGAGGAAGGCGCAGGCGGAGTCCCCCTCGGTGACCAGGCCGAGGACGGTGTAGACGTCCGGCCGCCGCCAGGCTGGGACCCCGCCCACGGTCAGCTCGCCCCGGGACGGCTCGCCCAAGCCGGCCATCAGGTGCAGCAGGGTGGACTTGCCGGCGCCGTTCGGGCCCAGCAGGCCGGTCACCCCGGGCCCGAGGGTCATCGTGACGTCGTTGACCGCGACCACGTTCCCGTACCAGCGGGAGACCCCGCGCAGCTCGATGAAGGTCATGACGCACCCGCCTTCCGGTACCGGGTCACCAGTTCGGCCACGCTGCCCGCGACCAGGGCCAACAGGAGCAGGAGGTAACCGGTCCCCCAGGTGCCGCCCGGTGCGGGCACCGCACCCGGAGTGGTGCCGCCCAGCCACAGCCGCACCCCGTCCAGCAACGTGAACGGGCTGACCAGGCCGGAGGAACGGGTGGCGAGCGGGCCCAGCACCTGCGACAGGACCCAGGTGAGAAAGAAGAAGCTGGCCACGCCGCCGGCGGCGAAGGCCCGGCGGCCGCTGGACGAGGCGATGGCCAGGCCGATCGGGGCCAGCACGACCGACCACGCCACGCCCACGGCCAGGCCGGGTAGCAGATCCGTGGTCTGGTGCCACACGGCCCCGGGCCCGTGCACCCCGATGATTGTGCCCACGTACAGCAGCAGCACCGGGACGTCCAGCACGATCAGGCAGGCCGTAACGAGTGCGGCCAGCTTGGCCAGCGGGTAGTCGGCCGGGCGCAGCGGCCGGGCGAAGTAGAGCGGGAGCACCCGGTGGCGCAGGTCGCGGGACACCAGTTCGGGCGCCTGAGCCGCGATGAAGATCGTCATCAGCACCACCCGCAGCGAGTAGGAGTAGGTGTCGTAGGGAAAGGCCCGCGCCCCACCGCGGGCGACCACGTACGCGTTGACCACCGCGGGCAGGCTCATCAGCGCGAACACGGCGACCGGAACGATCTTGGCGCGGGCGCCCCGGCCCAGCCCGAACGCGGACCGCAGACTGTAGACCGCGAGCGTGCGGACCACGGCCGCCCGGCCGTACCGGTCCCCGGCGTAGCGCTGGTAGCCGAGGTCGTGGATGACGCCGGCGGGCATCACGTCAGCGGGCACGGGTCACCTCGGGTGCCGCGGGACGGAACAGTTCCTCGACGCGGTGCCGGCGCTGCTCCATCCGGGCCAGCGCGATGCCCAGGTCGGCCACGGCGTCCCTGATCACGTCGCAGGTGGCCTCGCCGGCGATGGGGACGAGCAGGCCAGCGCCGGACGGCTGGGGCTCCAGGCCGCGGCGGCCCAGCTCGGCGGCCAGGTCCGCGGTGCGGTCGGCGACCTCGATGAGAAGGATCTGGCTGACCTGGGTCAGGCTGGGCAACGGGCCCGCGCGGAGCAGCCGGCCGGCTTCCACGGCGACCAGGTGGTCGCAGATCTGCTCGATCTCGCCCAGCAGGTGGGAAGCCACCACGACCGGCAGGCCGAACTCGGTCCCGATCCGGGCGATCAGCTCGAGCATGGCCGTACGGCCGGCCGGGTCCAGCCCGTTGGTCGGCTCGTCGAGCAGCAGCACCCGCGGGTCACCGGCCAGCGCCTGGGCCAGCTTGACCCGTTGCTTCATCCCGGTCGAGTACGTCCCGACGGCCCGGTACCGCTCTTCGTGCAGGCCGACGTGCCGCAGCGACTCGGCCGCGCGCTCCCTGGCCGCCACCGCGGGCAGCCCGGACATCCGGGCCAGGTGGGTCACGAACTCGGTCGCGCTGACGTCCGGGGGCAGGCAGTCGTGCTCGGGCATGTAGCCGACCAGCGCGCGGATCTGCTCCGCGTCCCGCTGGCAGTCCAGGCCGAGGACCCCGGCCCGTCCCCCGGTCGGCGCCAGCAACCCGAGCAGGATCTTGATCAGAGTGGACTTCCCGGCCCCGTTGGCGCCGATCAGGCCGGTGATCCCGGGCGGGATCTGCACGGTGAGGGAGTCGAGGGCGGTCACGCCACCTGGGTAGCGTCTGGTCAGGGCGGTGGTTTCGATCACGGATCCACCCTGGCTCGCGGGCGGCGGGCGCGTCATCGGCCCGCGGAGCGAACCGGCGCGGCGGCCTAAGCCGGCGGGCGTAGGCTCGCCGGCCGATGCCCGCGGCGGCCCGCGCGGTTACCGTAGAGCCGTGACCAACGTGGGACGGGTGCGGCCGCCGCTGACCGCCCGGCTGCGCCGCACGCACTGGCTGGTGCTCGACGGCCTGGCGGCGTTCGTGGCGGCGCTGGTGCTGGCCTCGAGCGCGTGGACGGTGTTCCACAGCTCGGCTCGTTCTCTTCCCGAGCTGCTGCTGGCCATCGGCCTGGCCACGCTGGGCGCGGTACCGGTGGCGCTGCGGCGGGTCCGGCCGCTGCCCGCCTTCGTCGCGGTCATGGTGCTGCTCGTGGTCCTGGGCGCGGTGCGGGTGGTCGAGGCGGCCGTTCTGGCCTTTCCGGCCGCGTACGTGCTGTACACGGTGGCGGTGACGTACCGGCGCCGGGCGTCAGGCTCCGCCCTGGCCGTCGCGCTGGTGGCGGAGACCGTGCTGACCGTCAAGGGCGGCACCGTCACCACCGCGCTGACCCCGGTCGGCCTGATGCTGATCGTGTTCTGGACGCTCGGGTCGATGGCCCGCCAGCGCCGGGCCTACACCTGCGGCCTGCGGCAGCAGGCGGCCAGCCAGGCGGTGGCCGAGGAGCGGCTGCGCATCGCGCGCGAGCTGCACGACGTGGTGGCCCACAGCATGGCCGTCATCGCGGTGCAGGCGGGCTTCGGCCAGTACGTGCTCGACAGCCAGCCGGGCCAGGCCCGGGAAGCGCTGAGCTCGATCCAGGCCACCAGCCGGGACGCCCTGGACGAGATGCGCCGCATGCTCGGCGTGCTCCGCCAGGCGGACGCGGAGCCCGGAGGGCCGCCCACGGCCGCCGGAGCGCCGCTGCGGCCCGCGGACGGCCTGGCCGACCTGTGTCGCCTGATCGCCCGGGTCGGGCACGCAGGCGTGCACGTGGACCTGCGGATCACCGGCCAGCCGGCCGACGTTCCGGCCAGCGTGGACCTGTCCGCGTTCCGCATCATCCAGGAGGCGCTGACCAACGTGGTCAAGCACGCCGCCACCCCGGACTGCCGGGTCCGGCTGGACTACCGGGAGCGGGAGCTGAGCCTGGAGATCCTCGACGAAGGGGACGCGGCCACGCTCCCGGCCCCGGGCCGCGGCCACGGGCTGATCGGCATGCGTGAGCGGGTCCTGCTGTGCGGCGGCGAGTTCAGCGCCGGCCCGCGGCCGGAGCGGGGGTTCCGGGTCGCGGCCACCCTGCCGCTCGACCCGGGCCCAGCGGTCCCGGGCCGGCCGGCGGACCCGAGCTGGGCGGGCCGGGCGTGACCCTGCGGGTGGTGGTGGCGGACGACCAGGCCCTGGTCCGGGTGGGCTTCGGCGGCATCATCGACGCCACCGAAGGGTTCACCGTGGTCGGCCAGGCCGCGAACGGCCAGGAGGCGGTCGAGATCACCCGGCAGGCCCGGCCGGACGTGGTGCTGATGGACGTCCGGATGCCGGTCATGGACGGCATCGAGGCCACCCGCCGGATCACCGGCCTGGCCTGCGGCGTGCGGACGCTGATCCTGACGACCTTCGACCTGGACGAGTACGTCTACGCGGCGCTGCGCGCCGGCGCCAGCGGGTTCCTGCTCAAAGACACCGACCCGGCTGACCTGCTGACCGCGATCCGGGTGGTGGCGGCGGGCGACGCCCTGCTGGCCCCGAGCATCACCCGGCGGCTGATCGCCGAGTTCGCCCGCCTCCCGGACGCGACCCCGGCGACGCCGGCGAGCGGGCCGCTGGCCGGCCTGACCGACCGCGAGGTCGAGGTGCTCAGCCTGGTCACCCGGGGCATGTCCAACGGCGAAATCGCCGGCCACCTGGTCATCAGCCCGGCCACGGCCAAGACCCACGTCGCTCACCTGCTGGCCAAACTCAACGCCCGTGACCGCATCCAGCTGGTGATTCTCGGCTACCAGACGGGGCTGGTCAAGGTCAGCTGACCACGCGGCAGGTCCCGGGACTCCGCATGGCGACCTTCGGCTGATTAATGCGCGTAGTTGCCACGGTAGTACTCGAACACGAAACCGATCACCGAGAACATGACCATCAGGTCACCGATGAGGAACAGCCACCAGCCGACGGCCAGGCCGAACGCGGCCATGGCGCAGGAGAAACCGACGAACAGCGGCCACCAGCTGTGCGGGCTGAAGAAACCGATCTCGCCGGTGCCTTCGGAGATCTCCCCCTGCGGGTTGTCCTCGGGGCGCTCGGGCAGCCGGCGGCCGGTGAACAGTACGTAGAACCCGACCAGGAGGGCCAGCCCGACCGCGAAGGCGAGCGCGGCGGTGCCGGACGGATCCTTGGAGTAGTACCAGTAGATGACGTCCGCGCCCCCGAAGAAGGTGGCGCAGCCGAGGAACAGCCAGCCTTCGACCTTCATGCCAGTCTCTTTCTGTTACGCCTCGTCGGAGGAGGAGGAGGAGGA
>DASWVA010000351.1:0-1788 GCA_036401415.1 Streptosporangiaceae bacterium | reverse complement strand
GGCTCGACCGTGGCCCGCGGCCTGCCGGTCCCCGGCGCCGACGCCGACGGCATCCACCAGGCCATGGAGTTCCTGCCGCTGGCCAACCGCGCGGTCAGCCAGGCCGGCGCGGCCGGCGGCGTGCTGACGGAGACGGCGATCACCGCCCGGGGCAAGCACGTGGTCATCATCGGCGGCGGCGACACCGGCGCGGACTGCCTGGGCACCGCACACCGGCAGGGCGCCGCGTCCGTGTCCCAGCTGGAAATCCTGCCGCAGCCGCCGGAGGTGCGCCCGGATCACCAGCCGTGGCCGACCTACCCGATGACCTACCGCGTCTCCAGCGCGCACGAGGAGGGAGGCCAGCGCGTCTACGCCGTCTCCACTCAGGAGTTCGTCACCGACGAGGCCGGGCACGTGCGCGCGCTGCGGCTGGTCGAGGTGGAGTTCTCGGGCGGCAGGTTCGAGCCGGTGCCGGGTAGCGAGCGGGACCTGCCCGCCGACCTGGTCCTGCTGGCCATGGGCTTCACCGGCCCGGAGAAGGGCCCGCTCCTGACCGACCTGGGCGTGGAGTACGACCCGCGTGGCAACGTGGCCCGGGACGCGAACTACGCCACCTCGGTGCCGGGGGTGTTCGCGGCCGGCGACATGGGCCGCGGCCAGTCCCTGATCGTGTGGGCCATCGCCGAGGGCCGCAGCGCCGCCGCCGGGCTGGACGCCTACCTGAGCGGCGAAAGCGTGCTGCCGGTGGCCATCGCGCCCACGGCCCGCCCCCTCGCATAACTGAAGCCGGTTTCCCGGGGGCCAGATCGTGGCTGCTGTCCGTCCCGGTCATGCACAACGGGTGAAAAGTGCAGGACCGCCCGGGCGGACAGGCCGTTCCGTCCTACAGTGGTATAGACCACCTGCCGCCTACCCCGGAGGAGCGGCTATGAGCCGCCGCGCCAAGATCGTGGCCACGCTCGGGCCCGCCACCGCCAGTGCCGAACGGATCACCGCGCTGGTGGCCGCGGGCCTGGACGTGGCCCGCCTCAACCTGAGTCACGGGCTTCATGCCGACCACCAGCAGGCCTACGACTGGGTCCGGGGCGCCTCCGACGCGGCCGGGCGCAGCGTCGGCGTGCTGGCCGACCTGCAGGGACCGAAGATCCGGCTCGGCACGTTCCCCGGCGGCCCGGTGCGGCTGGTCCCGGGGGACGAGTTCATCATCACCGTGACCGACGTGCCCGGCGACCGGCACGAGGCGTCCACCTCCTACCAGGGACTGGCCCAGGACGTGCGGGCGGGCGACCAGATCCTCATCGACGACGGCCGGGTGCTGCTCGAGGTGGCCGGCGTGGCCGGCGACCGGGTCCGCACCACGGTCCGGGTGGGCGGGACCATCTCGGACCACAAGGGCATCAACCTGCCCGGCGTCAGCGTCAGCGCGCCCGCGCTGACGCCGAAGGACCGGGCCGACCTGCGCTGGGCCATCGGCCTGGGCGCGGACCTGATCGCGCTGTCGTTCGTGCGGCACCCGGCGGACGCCGAAGAGGCCCGCCAGGTCATGGACGAGTGCGGTGTCCGGCTGCCGCTCATCGCCAAGATCGAGAAGCCGGAGGCGGTGGCGGCCCTGCCCGACATCGTGGACGCGTTCGACGGGATCATGGTGGCCCGCGGCGATCTCGGGGTCGAGCTTCCGCTGGAACAGGTTCCGCTGGTGCAAAAACGCGCCATCGGCCTGGCCAAGGAGAAGGCCCGCCCGGTCATCGTGGCCACCCAGATGCTGGAGTCGATGATCTCCGCGCCGAGGCCGACCCGGGCCGAGGT
>DASWVA010000350.1:0-3882 GCA_036401415.1 Streptosporangiaceae bacterium | reverse complement strand
CCGGAGGTGCGGCACATCGCCAACACCGCGGCCGCCATCACCGTTCCGTCGTCCCGGCTGGACCTGGTGCGCCTGGGCGGCGCCATCTACGGGCTGTCCACGCTGCCCGGCGGGGCGCCCGGCTGGCTGCGCCCCGCCATGACCCTGAAGGCCCGGCTGGCCCAGGTCAAGCGGGTGCCGCCCGGCACCGGGGTGTCCTACGGGCACCGCTACGTCACCACCGCCGCCACCACCCTCGGCCTGGTCCCGCTGGGTTACGCCGACGGTGTGCCGCGCACCGCCACCGGCCAGCCGCTGGTGCAGGCCCGCGGGCAGCGCTGGCGGATCGCCGGGACCGTGTGCATGGACCAGTTCGTGGTCGACTTCGGCGACGAGCCGGTCGCGCCGGGGGACGAAGTGGTGCTGTTCGGCCCGGGCGGCCACGGCGAGCCCACCGCGCAGGAGTGGGGCGAGACCCTGGGCACGATCTCCTACGAGATCGTCACCGGAATCGGCGGCCGGGTGCCGCGGACCTACGACGACGGACACGAGGATGCCTGAATCCACCACCGAGACCATCGACGTCCCCACGGCGCAGGCCATGGCGGACCTGGGCCGGCGCCTGGCCGCCACGCTGCGGGCCGGTGACCTGCTCGTCCTGACCGGGCCGCTCGGGGCCGGGAAGACCGCCCTGGTCCAGGGCATCGGCGACGGCCTCGGGGTCCGCGGCCCGATCACCTCGCCGACGTTCGTGATCGCCCGCGTCCACCCGTCGCTGCACGGAGGCCCGGCGCTGGTGCACGCCGACGCCTACCGGCTCGGCGGCGTGGCCGAGATCGACGATCTGGACCTGGACTCCAGCACGGCCAGCTCGGTCACTGCGGTGGAATGGGGCGAAGGCCTGGCCGAGGGCCTGTCCGATGACCGGCTGGAGATCGTCATCGAGCTGCACGGCGAGGGCCGGACGGTCCGGCTCACCGGGATCGGGCCGCGCTGGGCCGCCGATCACCCTCGCCGCGCCGGCCTGTTGCCATAGGATCGTCCGGGTCTGACTCCCTTTTCCGGAGGCCCGCCGTGACAGAGCAGGGGTCACTTCCGCCCCGTCCATCCGCTGACTGGTCCCCGGATGAGCAGCCGGACCCGCCTGCCCCCGAGCGCCCGCGGCGCGATGCCCGCGCCCGGCGGCGCGGGGCCAGCCGCCGGCGGCTTTTTCGCTGGGGTGTTCCCGCCGTGGTGGCCGTGATCGCGGCCGTGATCGTCGTGGTGCTGGTGGTGCCCGGCTCCGCCCCGGCTCCGGTCACCCCGAGCTCGCTGATCACCACCTTCCTGCCCGGTGAGATCCAGCAGGTGCCGCAGGCGTGCCCGTCGGTGCCGGCCTCGGTCGTGTCGGATTACCTGCCGGGTCAGGTCAAGCGGGCCGCGCCGCCCCCGCTGGACGGCGTGCTGGACAGTCAGTGCGACTGGACGCTGGACCAGCGCCCGGTCTACCGGCTGCTCCAGCTCGACGTCCAGGCCTACGTACCGAACGGGCTGGCCAGCGGCGACGGCAGCGCCACGTTCGCCGCCATCGACGCCTACGCCCAGGCCATGCAGGGCAAGCAGGACCCGGCCCGGGACACCGGCGCACCCAGGGCCCAGATCACGCTGCTCAAGGGCCTGGGCACGGCCGCGTTCACCGCAACCCAGGTCTACCTGGTCGGCGGGGCTGTCACCGACGTGGCCACCACCTTCGTCCGGTACCGGAACGTGCTGATCACGGTGACCCTGAGCGGCCTGGACAAGTCGAACAACGGCCATTACGGCCCGGTGGCGATGAGCCAGCTGTCCGCGGGCTCGCTGGCCGTGGCCCGGGCCACGTTCGCCAAGCTGGCCTAGGGCCCGTTAGTAGCCCCGGCGGATCGTGATGGCCCAGCCGCGCTCCAGCGGCCGGGTGAGCACGTGGTCGTGGGACTTCATCATGCACCAGGCGGGCACGTCGGTCTCGGCGGCCGGGTCGTCGGCCAGCACCGCGATGAGCGACCCGACCGGGACCTCGCCGATCCGCTGCGCCAGCATGATGATGGGAATGGGGCATTTACGCCCCAGCGCGTCGATGGTGACCAGCGGGTTCTCGCCGGCCGGCCCTGGCGCTGGGGGTGGGGTGACCACGGCCGGCGGCGCCGGGCGGGCGCCGGTCCGGCCGAACCACCGATTGCTCATGAGATCCCACCCACATACCCAATGATGCCTGAGGCTGGCGTCTTACGCCTAACAATACTCACCGGAGTCATTCGGATTCAATAAGTCATTAATCCCGTCCCGGACCGCCCCATCCCGGCCCCGCCCGGCCCGGAAAACGCCGGGGGTCCCCGACGTGCGGCCGCCCGAGCGCGATACTGTTTCCACGACACGCTGTAGAAGTACCGAGAGCACGGCTCGCTGAGCCGCAGACACCCGTCTGGAAGGCATTTCGTTGACTCCCAACCGCCCCGCTCCGCCCAGCGGACGCGCAGGCCAGCCGCGCCGCTGGGTGCCGCGTGCGGCCGGCCTCGTGGTGCTGCTGGTCGCGCTGACCGGGTGCACGAACAACACGTTCACGCGCATCGGCTTTCCGGAACCCATCACCAAGCAGGGGCTGGTCACGCTGCACCTGTGGCAGGGTTCGTGGATCGCCGGCATGGCGGTCGCGGTGCTGGTGTGGGGCCTGATCCTGTGGGCGGTGATCTTCCACCGCAAGCGCGGGGACCGGCTGCCCCCGCAGGTCCGGTACAACCTGCCCATCGAGATCCTCTACACGGCCCTGCCGTTCGTGCTGATCGCGGTGCTGTTCTACTACACGGCCCGGGACGAGGACTACATCACCACGCTCACGGCCAAGTCCGACGTGACCGTCAACGTGGTCGGCTACCAGTGGAGCTGGCAGTTCAACTACCCGCAGGACAACGTGACCGAGAACGGCGTGATGTACCCGGGCCCGCTGCCGCTACTGGAGCTGCCGACCAACGAGACCGTCAAGTTCAACCTGACCTCACCGGACGTGATCCACGCGTTCTGGATCCCGGAGTTCCTGTTCAAGCGGGACGTCATCCCGGGTCACCCGAACCACTTCGAGGTCACGCTGACCAGGACCGGGACGTTCACCGGGCACTGCAGCGAGCTGTGCGGGCTCTACCACGCCCGCATGCTGTTCACGGTCAAGGTGGTGACCCCGCAGCAGTTCCAGCAGTGGATCGCCACCCAGAAGAAGACGTCGCCTTCCAACGGCCAGCCCGGCCCTGAGCCCAGCAGCACGGGCGGTGCGAGCGGCAATGGTCTCGGCAGCGGCGGTGGCGGGCAGGACGCGAAGACGTCGATCAGGAGTGGGGCCAAGTGAGCACGATCGAGCAGCAGCCGCCGGCCACCGGCACGCCGATCATCCCGCGGCAGCGGACGGACACCAAGGGCGGCGTGCTGGCCGGCTGGCTCTCGTCGACCGACCACAAGGTCATCGGGTACATGTACCTGATCACTTCGTTCGGGTTCTTCATCCTGGCCGGGATCATGGCGATCATCATCCGGCTGCAGTTGTTCGAGCCGAACAACCGCATCGTCTCCGACCAGGTCTACAACGAGCTGTTCACCATCCACGGCACGCTGATGCTGTTGCTGTTCGCCACCCCGTTGTTCATCGGGTTCGCGAACGTGGTCATGCCGCTTCAGATCGGCGCGCCTGACGTGGCGTTCCCCCGGATGAACCTGCTCAGCTTCTACTTCTTCCTGTTCGGCGGCCTGATCGTGATCGCCGCCTTCCTCGCCCCCGGCGGCGCGGCGGCCTTCGGCTGGTACGCCTACACCCCGCTGACCAACAGCGTTTACTCGCCGGGCGTGGGCGCGGACATGTGGGTCATGGGCCTGACGCTGTCCGGCCTGGGGACGATCCTCGGC
>DASWVA010000349.1:0-7242 GCA_036401415.1 Streptosporangiaceae bacterium | reverse complement strand
AACCTGTTCATCACCAGGCCGAGATCGGCGGCGAGATCCGCCTGGCGTGCGGTCGCGGCCGGTGGATTGGCGCGCACCACAAGCAGGCTACCCGCCGGGAGCACGCCAAGGTACCCGCGCGCGAGCACACGAAGACGTCGTTTCACCCGGTTGCGCACCACAGCGGTGCCAACCGCGCGACTGACTACGAAGCCTACCCTGGCCGGCTCACCGTCCGGTGACTGGTCAGCCGGGGGCATGAACAGATGGCCGGTGACGGACGGGCGGCCGGCGCGGGCGCCGCGGCGCACCGCGAGGGTGAACTCGGAGCGGTGCCGCATCCTGGATTCGCTGGGAAGCACGTCCGGGAACCGCGCGGCTGCCGCTGACCGGGCGGGCGGTCAGGCGCTGAGGCGCGCGCGGCCCTTTTGGCGGCGCGCCGCGAGCACGGCACGGCCAGCGCGGGTACGCATGCGCAGCCGGAAGCCGTGGGTCTTCGCCCTACGGCGGTTGTTCGGCTGGAACGTGCGCGTGCTCACCGGAAACTCCAGATGCGTTGAAAGTCTGTGACCCGGCCACGCGGCGCTGCCTGTACGTACGGCGTCCGCCATGGCAGGGGTTCGGCCTACGTACGTTAAGCGCCCGCGCCGCCGCCGTCAAACTGACACGGTCACGGACACGGCCGTCCCGTCCTGGCGACCGGGCGGCGACCAGCCCGCGATGTCTCTCACTGACCCTCGCGGCATACTGGAAGACCGCCGTTCGCCGAGCACACCGCAAGCTGACCGCCTAGGCTGTGGATAACCGCGCTCGCCAGCGAGATTGCCCGCCGGTAGCCTGAGCCGCCAGCCAGGCCACGGGGTCAGTCGGGGTCATGGTGCCCACGGGACAGAAGGTAACGGGGCGCAGCGGGAATGCTACGTGCACAACCTGTGGACAGACCTGTGGAACAGCAGATAGGTGCACGCGAGGGGAGCGAGCGGTGAGCGAAACAGACCTCGCGGACGTCTGGGCGCGCTCCCTGGATGGGCTCGCCGACCTGCAGATCAAGCCGCACCAGCGGGCGTGGCTCAAGCTGACCAGGCCGCTCGGGCTGGTGGAGAACACCGCGCTGATCGCCACCCCGAACGAGTTCGTCAAGGAACAGCTCGAGACCCGGCTGCGGGCCCTGATCACCCATGCGCTCTCCGCCGAGCTGGGACGCAGTATCCAGCTCGCGGTGACCGTGGACCCCGCCTCGGCGGCGGGACCCGCGGCACCGGACTACGGCGCGGCCGACTACGGGCCGCCGGAATACCGCCCGGCCGGGCCGGGCCCGGGCGACGGTTACGGGCCCGGAACCGCAAGCGGCGGATTCGCCGGCCCCGCGGGCCGGGACTTCGGCGACCCCCCGGTCCGCGACTTCGGTACCGCTCCAGCCGCGGACGACTTCCAGTTTCCGGACGCCGGCGGCCAGCCCGGCCTGCCGCACGACACCGACGAGACGCCGGTCCTGGTCGTGCCATCCCAGACGGCACCCGCCCTCGGCGCCCCGGCCGGCGAAGCCGCACCCGCACCCCGGCTCGGCCGGGCGGAAACCGAACGGCCCGGTTCCGGTCCGGTGCCGTACGCGACGCCGCGGCCGGGCGCGGCCCGGCTGAATCCGAAGTACACCTTCGAGACGTTCGTCGTCGGTTCCAGCAACCGTTTCGCGCACGCGGCCGCGGTGGCGGTGGCCGAGGCGCCGGCCGAGGCGTACAACCCGCTGTTCATCTACGGCGACTCGGGGCTGGGCAAGACCCACCTGCTGCACGCCATCGGCCATTACGCACAGACCCTCTACTCCGGGGTCAAGGTCCGGTACGTGAGCTCGGAGGAGTTCACCAACGACTTCATCAACATGATCCGGGACGGCAAGCAGGACGGCTTCCGCCGCCGCTACCGCGACGTGGACGTGCTGCTGGTCGACGACATTCAGTTCCTGGAAAACAAAGAAGGAACTCAGGAAGAGTTCTTCCACACCTTCAACACCCTCCACAACGCCAGCAAGCAGATCGTCATCTCCAGTGACCGGGCGCCCAAGCGGCTGGTCACCCTGGAGGACCGGTTGCGTAGCCGGTTCGAATGGGGTCTGCTCACCGACGTGCAGCCGCCCGAGCTGGAGACCCGCATCGCGATCCTGCGGCGGAAGGCGATCCAGGAGGGCCTGAACGCGCCGCCCGAGGTGCTCGAGTACATCGCCTCCCGGATCTCCACCAACATCCGGGAGCTGGAGGGGGCCCTGATCCGGGTCACCGCGTTCGCCAGCCTCAACCGGCAGTCGGTGGATCTGCAGCTGGCCGAGATCGTGCTCAAGGACCTGATCCCCGAGGCGCAGGGGCCGCAGATCACGATCGCCATCATCATGGGCCAGACCGCCTCCTACTTCGGGCTGTCCATGGAGGACCTGAGCGGCACGTCCCGGTCGCGGGTGCTGGTCACCGCCCGGCACATCGCCATGTACCTGTGCCGCGAGCTCACCGACCTGTCGCTGCCCAAGATCGGCCAGCAGTTCGGCGGCCGCGACCACACCACGGTGATGAACGCGGACCGGAAGATCAGGGGCCTGATGGCCGAACGCCGGTCGATCTACAACCAGGTCACCGAGCTCACCAACCGGATCAAGCAGCAGGCCAGGAGCGGCTGAGCGGTCGCCGCGGCGGGGCGGAAACTGCGGCTGAACAAAGCACCGCTGCCGGATGAAACCGGAGTATCCGCAATTAATCATCAGTGCTGTGCCCACAGCTTGTGGAAAACATTGTGGACAACAGCGGGGAAGTGGGGGACAACCGGTGGGAACAAAACGGCCGGGCATTGACGGGGCACAATGAGCCCGGCCGGGTCCCCCACGCGGGCACAGTTCCTGTGGACACCAATCCTGCCACTGACCTGGAGATACGCTGCTTCTCCCCAGCTTCCACCGCACCTATGACTATGACGGTTATCTAACTGGGAAGAAAACAGAACCAAGTAGGGGCTGGGGACGTGCCCACCGGCGTCCAGGTCACTTTTACCCACCGGCCGCCGGAACCTAACGCGGCGGCCGCGAACGGTCTATGGTCGACATCTACCCAAGACAGGTGCAGGAGGCAGTTGCCGTGAAGTTCCAGGTTGAGCGAGACGTACTCGCCGACGCCGTCGCCTGGACGGCTCGCGCGCTGCCGGCCCGCCCGGCGGTCCCGGTGCTGGCTGGCATGCACCTGGCGGCCGGCCCGCAGCTCACGCTGTCCACCTTCGACTACGAGGTCTCGGCCCAGGCCAGCGTCCCGGTGATCACGGACGAGGAGGGCACCGTGCTGGTGTCCGGCCGCCTGCTGGCCGAGATCGTCCGCAGCCTGCCCGCCCGCCCGGTCGAGATGAGCACCGAGGGCACCCGGACCACGCTGAAGTGCGGCAGCGCGGTCTTCACGCTGATGACCCTGCCCGACGACGAGTACCCGACCCTGCCCGGCATGCCGCCGGAGGCGGGCACAGTGGGCGCGGACGTGCTGGCCTCGGCGATCAGCCAGGTTGCCATCGCGGCGGGCCGGGATGACACCCTGCCCGCGCTGACCGGGATCCGGATGGAGCTCGAAGGCGACACCGTGACCCTGGTGGCTACCGACCGGTACCGGCTCGCCGTCCGGGAACTGCACTGGCAGCCCGCGAAACCGGACATGTCAGCCGCGGTGCTGGTACCCGCGCGGGTCCTGGTGGACGCGGCCCGGTCGCTGACCACGGCGGCCGAGGTCACGATCGCGCTGACCCCGCCCGGCGCGGACGGCGCGCACGGTGAGGGCATCATCGGGTTCGAGGGCGGCGGCCGCCAGACCACCACCCGGCTGCTCGGTGGCGAGTACCCGCGCTACCAGAGCCTGCTGCCCAGCGAGTTCAACGCGGTGGCGGAGCTGCCCGCCGCGCCGTTCTCCGAGGCGGTCAAGCGGGTGGCCCTGGTCGCCGAGCGGAACACCCCGGTCCGGCTGGCGTTCTCCGCCGGTGAGCTGGTGCTGGAGGCCGGCGCCGGGGACGAGGCCCAGGCGGTGGAGACCCTCGAGGCCAGCTTCGACGGCGATGACCTGCAGATCGCCTTCAACCCGCAGTACCTGCTGGATGGCCTGAGCGCGATCGATTCCGACACGGCCCGGATCTCGTTCACCACCCCGACCCGGCCTGCGGTGGTCACCGGCAAGGCGGCCGGGGACGGGCCGTCGGCTTACCGGTACGTGCTGATGCCGATCCGGTCCGCTGGCTAGCGGCACGGTCCCGGGCCCCGTGAGCCGCCGGTACCCTCGGCAGTCGTGCACCTGACCCGGCTGGCGCTGATCGACTTCAGGTCCTACACCTCGGCCGACCTGACGCTCACGCCGGGTGTGACCACGCTGAGCGGGCCGAACGGTGAGGGCAAGACCAACCTGGCCGAAGCGATCGGCTACGTGGCCACGCTGGGCAGCCACCGGGTCGCCACCGACACCCCGCTGGTCCGCCAGGGTGCGGAGCGGGCCATCATCCGGGCCGCGGTCACCTCGTTCCGCGGCAACGCGCTGATCGAGATCGAGGTCAACCCGGGCCGCGCCAACCGGGTGCGGCTCAACCGGGCTCCGCTGACCCGGCCCCGGGACATCCTCGGCGTACTGCGCACCGTGCTGTTCGCCCCGGAGGACCTGACCCTGGTCAAGGGAGATCCGGGGGAGCGCCGCCGGTTCCTGGACGACCTGCTGGTGGCGACCGCGCCCCGGTTCGCGGGGGTCCGGTCGGACTACGACCGGATCATCCGGCAGCGTACGGCGCTGCTCAAGTCGGCCGGCCAGCGGACGGGCCGCGGCCGCGCGCCCCGGGCGGCGGCGGGCGACGGGCAGGCACCGGCGGCTGGTGGCCCGGTGCCGTCCGCGATGGCCGCCACCCTGGACGCCTGGGACGACCAGCTGGCCCGCGCGGGCGCCGAACTGCTCGCGGCCCGGCTGGCCCTGGTCCGCGCGCTGCGCCCGCACGTGGCGGCCGCGTACGCGGCGGTGTCCGGCGACCGCGGGCCGGCCGGTACCACCTACCGGCCGTCGTTCCCGCTGCCCGGCGCGGAGAGCACCGGGGAGCCCGGCCGCGAGGGCCGCGAAGATCCTGAGGTGGCCGGTCCGGACGTGGGGGAAGCCGCCAAGGCGGGCGACCTGGAGGCGGCCATGCGGACGGCGCTGCAGCAGGCCCGCCCCCAGGAGCTCGACCGCGGGGTCTGCCTGGTCGGGCCGCACCGCGACGAACTGGAACTCCGGGTCGGTGACCTGCCCGCGCGCGGCTACGCCAGCCACGGAGAGTCCTGGTCGCTGGCGCTGGCGCTCCGGCTGGCTTCCTACGAGCTGCTGCGGGCCGACGGCGAGGACCCGGTGCTGATCCTCGACGACGTGTTCGCCGAGCTGGACGCGGGCCGCCGGGACCGGCTGGCCGGCCTGGTGGCCGGCGCCGAACAGGTCATCGTGACCGCCGCGGTGACCGCTGACGTGCCCGCGACGCTGACCGGGATCCGGTACGGCGTCGGCGACGGGACCATCACCCGTGCCGGCTGACCCGGCCGGCGTGCCCCGGGACGAGCGGCTGCGCCGGGCCGCGGACGCCCTGGCGCAGGCGGTGGCCGACGCCCGGGCGAGAGGCGACTGGCCGTCCGCGGCCAGGTCCGCGACGGCGGCTCAGGATCGCTCCGGCCCGGGTTCAGACGATGATCTGACGTCGGTGGCCGGCGCTCTCCCGCCCGGCCGGCGGGTCCGCCGTGATGACCCGCAGACGCTGGGCACGGCGATCGGGAAACTGCTGTCCGAGCAGGGCTGGAAGGAACAAGCCGCGGTCGGCTCGGTGTTCAGCAACTGGGAAGAAATTGTCGGGCCCGACCTTGCTGCCCACACCCGCCCGGACGGTTTCACCGAGGGCGAGCTGGTGATCGCGGCGGACTCGACCGCGTGGGCCACTCAGGTCAGGCTGCTCGCGTCGATGCTGGTCCGCAGGCTCAACGCCGAACTGGGCGAAGGAACCGTGAAACGGGTCAAAGTCCGCGGGCCGTCCGGGCCGCGACAGCGCGGCGGGTGGCGCGTCCCAGGTAGCCGGGGACACGGCGACACGTACGGCTAGGAACGCCCGTGTCATACCGAATTCCCAGCTAGAATAGGGGGTACGCGCACCTTACGACACTGGGGGTGTCCCTGCGCGCGATTACGCAGGATGGAGTTTCCACTTGTCATATGACGCACGCTCAATCACGGTACTTGAGGGGCTGGAGGCCGTCCGGAAACGGCCGGGCATGTACATCGGCTCCACCGGGGAGCGCGGACTCCACCACCTGGTGTACGAAGTCGTCGACAACTCGGTCGACGAAGCGCTCGCGGGGTACTGCGACACGATCGAGGTGACCCTGCTGCCCGACGGCGGGGTGCGCAACCGGGACAACGGCCGGGGCATCCCGGTCGACATGCACCCGGTGGAGAAGCGCCCCGCGGTTGAGGTCGTGCTGACCACGCTGCACGCCGGCGGCAAGTTCGACGGCAAGTCCTACGCGGTCTCCGGCGGGCTGCACGGGGTCGGCATCTCGGTGGTGAACGCCCTGTCGATCCGGCTGGACGAGGAGATCCGCCGCGACGGCTACACCTGGCGGCAGTCCTACAGCCAGGGGGCGCCGACCACGCCGCTGGAACGCGGTGAGGAGACCACCGAAACCGGCACCACCACCACGTTCTGGCCGGACAGCGGAATCTTCGAGACCACCGCCTGGAACTTCGAGACCCTGTCCCGGCGGCTTCAGGAGATGGCGTTCCTCAACCGGGGCCTGTCCATCACGCTGCGGGACGAGCGAGCCGAGAGCGACACCGAGGGTGACGGGCCCCGGGTCATCACGTACCGCTACGAGAACGGCATCTCCGACTTCGTCCGGTACCTGAACGCCTCCAAGGAGCCGGTGCACGCCTCGGTCATCGAGTTCGACGAGGACGGCGACGGCATCTCGGCCGAGATCGCCATGCAGTGGAACGGCTCGTACTCCGAATCCGTGCACACCTTCGCCAACACCATCAACACGGCTGAGGGCGGCACCCACGAGGAGGGCTTCCGGTCCGCGCTGACCTCGATCATCAACCGGTACGCCCGGGAGCAGAAGCTGCTCCGGGAAAAGGAAGACAACCTGACCGGTGAGGACGTACGCGAGGGCCTGACCGCGATCGTCTCGGTCAAGCTGGCCAACCCGCAGTTCGAGGGCCAGACCAAGACCAAGCTGGGCAACACCGAGGCCAAGTCGTT
>DASWVA010000348.1:0-7657 GCA_036401415.1 Streptosporangiaceae bacterium | reverse complement strand
CCGCCGGCCGGCTGGACCAGATGGCCGCGCTCGAACAGGGAAGACACTAATGTGCCCATCATGACAACGCCTGTTACCGTCACCGTGACCGGCGCGGCCGGCCAGATCGGCTACGCCCTGCTGTTCCGCGTCGCCTCCGGGCAGCTGCTCGGGCCGGACGTGCCCATCCGCCTGCGGCTGCTGGAGATCACCCCCGCCCTCAAGGCCGCTGAAGGCACCGCCATGGAGCTGGACGACTCCGCCTTCCCGCTGCTCACCGGCATCGACATCACCGACGACCTCACCACCGCGTTCGACGGCACGAACGTCGCCCTGCTGGTCGGCGCGCGCCCGCGCGCCGCCGGGATGGAGCGCGGCGACCTGCTGGAGGCCAACGGCGGCATCTTCGGCCCCCAGGGCAAGGCCATCAACGACCATGCCGCCAGCGACATCAAGGTGCTGGTCGTGGGCAACCCGGCCAACACCAACGCCCTGATCGCCCAGAGCCACGCTCCCGACGTGCCCGCCGAGCGGTTCACCGCGATGACCCGGCTGGACCACAACCGGGCCGTGTCCCAGCTGGCCCGGAAGCTGTCCGTGCCGGTCACCGCGATCGAGCACATGACCATCTGGGGCAACCACTCGGCCACCCAGTACCCGGACCTGTACACGACCCAGGTCAACGGCCGCAGCGCGGCCGAGCAGGTCGGGCAGGAGTGGCTGAGCGGAACGTTCATCCCGACCGTGGCCAAGCGCGGCGCCGCCATCATCGAGGCCCGGGGCGCATCTTCGGCCGCCTCCGCGGCCAACGCCGCCATCGACCACGTGCACGACTGGGTGAACGGCACCGCTTGGACGTCGGCAGCGGTACCCTCCGACGGCTCCTACGGCGTGCCCGAGGGCCTGATCAGCTCGTTCCCGGTCCGCTCGGACAAGGGCGCCTGGGAGATCATCCAGGACGTCCCGGTCAACGACTTCTCCCGCGAGAAGATCGACGCATCGGCCGCGGAGCTCGCCTCCGAGCGCGACGCGGTGAAATCCCTGCGGCTGATCTGATCCCAGGCCGCCGTATTCCCGGGGTCCTCGAGGCCCCGGGGCGGCGGCCCTGCGGTCAGCGGGCCGGCGCGGGTTGTACCCCTGAATCCAGGGATAGCGGCAGGCTGAGGACAGCCGGTAATACTTGCGGGTCAGCCTGCGGCGTCTGGACACAGGCCGGTCGCGGGCTGCGGGTTCGCCCAGATCCTGAGGAGGTCGCCGATGCCCGGGTCACGGCCACCTTCGCAGGGCCAGGCCCCGGTCGTCCCCTCCCCCGCCGGACCAGGGCTGTTCAGCCGGGTCAGCGTGGGCCGGATCTCCGGGACCATCGTGGAGCAGATCAGGCTGCTGATGCGGCAGGGCCAGCTCAAGCCCGGGGACCGGTTGCCACCGGAACGGGACCTGTGCCTGCGCTTCGGCGTCAGCCGGGTGACCGTGCGCGAGGCGCTGCGCATGCTGGAGTCCAGCGGCCTGGTGGAGATCCGGGTCGGGGCCCGCGGCGGCGCGTTCGTCACCGCGCCGTCCAGCGACCGGGTGGGTGAGAGCCTGGCCGATCTGCTCACGCTGTCCGTCATCAGCGCGGCGGACGTGACCGAGGCCGCGATGATCGTAGAAGCGGGCATCATCCCGCTGGTCTGCGAGCGGGCCACCGCGGAGGACCTGGCCGAACTGGAGGCGATCTGCGGGCGGCTGGAGGCGGCGCGGGAGGCCGGCGACGAGTCCATGGACGTGGCGCAGGAGTTCCACGTCCGGATCGCGCAGGCCACGCACAACCCGGCCGTCGTCATGCTGATCGAGTCGTTCCGCGGGCCGGTCATGACGTCGATGCTGACCGCGGGCGATGCCGCGGCGGAGCTGGACGGCCCGGGCGCCAGGGAGCACCGGCAGCTGATCGAGGCGCTCCGGCGCCGGGACGCCGGCCCCGCGGCGCAAATTATGCGGGAGCACCTCGAGCGCGTCGGCCGCTGAGGGCCGCCGGGTCAGGACCTCTTGGCGCGAGTGTCGGGAATAGGGATGTCCGGGTTGGCCAGGCGCTCGGGATCGACGGGCAGGCCGTCCCGGATCAGATCCCGGATGTCGTCGGTGACGTCCCAGATGTTGACGTTCATTCCCGCCAGCACCAGGCCGTGGGACAGCCAGAACGCGACGAACTCGCGCTGGCCCACGTCACCGCGGAAAACCACCCGGTCATAGCCGCCCGGGGTGACGTGGCCGGTGTACTCCATGCCCAGGTCGTACTGGTCGGAGAAAAAGTACGGCAGCCGGTCGTAGGCCACGTCCTGGCCGAGCATGGACCGGGCCGCCGCCACCGGCTGGTGCCGCGCGTTGGCCCAGTGCCCGACGCGGAGCCGGGTGCCGAACACAGGATGGTACGCGCGGGCCACGTCGCCCGCCGCGAAGATGTCCGGGTCCGAAGTCCTCAGCCCGGCGTCGGTGAGCACGCCGCCGTCCACGTCCAGACCCGCGGCCTGGGCCAGCTCGGCCGCGGGGGTGACGCCGATGCCGACGATCACCGCGTCGGCCTCCAGTTCGGTGCCATCGGACAGCCGCACTCCGGTGGCCGCGCCCGCGCCGACCAGAATACGGTCCACCTGCGTGCCCAGCCGCAGGTCGACGCCGTGCTCGCGGTGCAGGCCGGCGAAGACCGGGGCCAGCTCAGGGCCGAGCACGGGCAGGAGCGGCTGCTCGTCCAGGCTGACCACGGTGGTCGCGACGCCAGCGTGGCGCGCCGCCGCGGCCACTTCCAGCCCGATCCAGCCCGCGCCCACGATGACCACACTGGACGCCGCCGACAGCGTCTCGCGCAGGCGCTCGCTGTCGTCCACCGAGCGCAGGTACTGCACGCCGTGGGCGCCCGCCCCGGGCACGGGCAGCAGCGTGGGGGTGGCCCCGGTGGTCAGCAGCAGCTTGTCGTAACCCACGATCTCGCCGGTGCTCAGGGTGAGCTGGCGCAGTTCCCGGTCGATCGCGGTCACGCCGGTGCCGAGCCGGAGGTCGACGCCGTGCTCGGCGTACCAGCTGTCCTTGTGGACGAAGATCGAGTCCCGCCCCTCACTGCCGAGCAGGTAGCCCTTGGACAGCGGCGGCCGTTCGTAGGGGTAGTGCCGCTCGTGGCCGATGAGCACGATCTGCCCCCCGAAGCCCTCCGTGCGCAGTGCCTCCGCGGCCCGGGCCCCGGCCAGCGAGGCTCCGGCAATCACGAACGTGGGTCCCGATGGCATTACGCGGCCTCCGTTGGCTCCGTCACTACCGGTGGTTGGTCAGGTACGGGTCATCTTAAGCCCGGGGCAGTTGACAGCCGAGGGAGCGAAGCTACTACCGTGTGCAGGGTCAATTTAGGTAAGGCTAACCTTGGACAGGGAGAAGCTTTGGCGGCGCCGGACACCCCCGTCACCCCCCGCGAATACCGGGCCACCCGCGCCCGGGGAGGTGGCCTGGCCCTGTCGCTGCTGGCGGTATGGGGTCCCGGGCTGATCGTCATGCTGGCCGACACCGACGCCGGCTGCCTGATCACCGCGGCCCAGTCCGGCGCCCAGTGGGGCTACGCCATGGTCCTGCCCCAGCTGGTGCTGATCCCGATCCTGTTCATGGCCCAGGAGATTGTGGTCCGGCTCGGGGTGGTGACCGGGAAGGGGCACGGCAAGCTCATCCGCGAGCAGTTCGGCGTGGGCTGGGGCCTGGTATCCGCGGGCACGCTGCTGGCATCCTCGATCGGCGCCCTGCTGACCGAGTTCGCCGGCGTGGCCGGGGTCGGGGAACTGTTCGGGGTGTCCCGCTGGGTGACGATCCCGGTGACCACGGCGTTCCTGCTCGGGCTGGCCTTCACCGGCAGCTACCGCCGGGTGGAGCGGATCGGCATCGCGATCGGCCTGGCCGAGGTGGCCTTCATCCCGGCCATGATCCTGGCCCATCCCAGCGGGCACGATCTGCTGCGGGGGCTGGCCACCCTGCCGCTGGGCCACCGGTCGTACGTGTACCTGCTGGCGGCCAACGTCGGCGCGGTGGTGATGCCGTGGATGATCTTCTACCAGCAGAGCGCGATCGTGGACAAGGGCCTGAAGCCGGCCATGCTGCGCGCGGAGCGGCGGGACACCGCGGTCGGCGCGGTCATCACCCAGGGCATCATGATCGTGGTCATCGTGGCCTTCGCCGCCACGGTGTTCAAGGTCAACCCGGGCACGGCCCTGAACACCGTGGGCCAGCTGGCCACCTCGCTCGGCCCCTACATCGGCACCAGCTCGGCCAAGGTCCTGGTCGGCGCGGCCGTGCTGGGCGGCGCGCTGGTGGCGGCGATCGTGGTCTCGCTGGCCGGGTCGTGGGGCGTCTCGGAGGTACTGGGCTGGAAGCACAGCCTGAACGAGCGGATCAACCGCAAGAACGCCAAGTTCTACCTGGTCTACGGGCTGGCTCACGTGCTCGGGGCGGTCCTGGTGCTGGCCAGCGTCAACCTGGTCAGGCTGGCCGTGGACGTCGAGGTGATGAACGCTCTGCTACTGCCGATCGTGCTCGGGTTCCTGCTGGTTCTGGAGCGCCGGGCGCTGCCGCCGGAACACCGGATGCGCGGGGTCTACCGGGCCGTCTGCACCGGCCTGTGCCTGATCGTGATCGGGTTCGGCCTGTACATGGTGCCCGCCACCCTGGGCTGGACCTGACCCGGCCGCTGAGCCGGCCCGGGACACCCCGGCCCCCATGACCACCAGGTCCATATCGAGCACGAGCAGCACCGGGGCCAGGCCGCGGGCCTGGTGGGCGGCCTGACCGCGGGCAGCATCCGCTAGCGGGCCCAGCTGAGCTACTCATGGCCCGTGTCCCGGCTGGCCCGGGGCAGGACGGAGCGGACCAGCAGGCCCGCGGCCAGCGCCCAGAACGCCGCCCCGATGCCCAGGAAGGTGAGACCGGACGCGGCCACCACGAACGTGATCGCCGCTGCTTCCCGGCCTTCGGCCGCGGACAGGGCGCCGGACAGGGCGGACGAGAGCGTGCCGAGGAGCGCGAGCCCGGCTACGGCGCCGACCACGTCCGCCGGCGCGGCGCTGATAAACACGGTGAGAGCGGTCGACAGCAGGGCGAGCACCAGGTAGGCCCAGCCGGCGGTCCAGGACGCCACCCAGCGCCGGCGCGGATCCGGGTGCGCCTCCGGGGACGCGGCCATCGAGGCGGTGATCGCGGCGAGGTTGATCGCGTGGCCGCCGGCCAAGGCCCCGGCGACGGTGCCGACGCCGGTGACGGCCATGGTCTCGCGCCACGGCACCTGGTAACCGTAGGAGGCCATGACCGCGACCCCGGGCACGTTCTGCCCCGCCATCGTGACGATGTACAGCGGGATGGCCAGGCCGAGCAGGCTGGCCCAGGTCAGGGTGGGCCGGGTCCAGACCAGGTGCGGGAAGAACCCCCCGTGCAGGCCGCCGTGGCGGGCCACGAGCACGGCGACGACCACGAGGGTGACCGCGAACGCGGCGGGCACGGACCACCTGCGCGCCAGCCGGAGCATGACCACCCAGGTGAGCAGGCCCGGCCCGACCAGCCACGGATGGGCGGCGAAACCGCGCACCGGCACCAGGCACAGGGCGAGCACGACCCCGGCCAGCATCGCCTGTGCGATCGGCGCTGGGATGGCCGAGATGAGCCGGCCCAGGCGGGACCACAGCCCGGTGATCACGATGAGCGCGCCGACAACCCCGAACGCGCCGACCGCCGCGGGCCAGCCGCCGTGCACGGCACCGGTGCTGGCCAGCAGGGCGGCACCGGGCGTGGACCAGGCCAGCGTGAGCGGAATCCGGTGCCGCCCCACCAGCCAGAGGATGCCGAGTCCCTGGGTGGTGCAGACGGCGAGCAGCCCGGAGGCCGCCTCGGCGGGCGAGGCGCCGACTCCGCGCAGGCCGGTCAGCACAACCGCGAACGAACTGGTGAAGCCGACCAGCGCGGTGAGGACACCGGCCAGGACGGGGCGGCCGGACTGATCTTCGGGAGGACCGGCTGGCCCGGCAGGGCGGCCGGCTGGTTCGGCCGGCGCGCCGGCTGGCTCAGCCGGACGACCGAAGTGTTCCATAAACAGAACATTAGACCAAACAGTTCTTTATACAGAACTCTATTACTAGACTCGGCGATCATGGATGATCTGGCTCAGCTCGTCGGCGAGCGGGTCCGGGCGGCACGGCGGGACCGCGGCCTGTCGGTGGGCGCGCTGGCCGAGGCGGCGCAGGTGGGCAAGGGAACATTGTCGGAGATCGAGAACGGGGCCCGCAACCCGACTATGAGCACGCTGTACGCGCTGGCGGGCGCGCTCGGCGTGCCGCTGGCGACCCTGGTCGCGGACCAGCCCGGCGCGCGGCTCACCTCTCCCGGGGTCGAGGCCCGGCTGCTCGACGTGAGCCGCGACGGCGCGCAGACGGTGGAGGTCTACCGGCTGAGCCTGGCGGCCGGGGCCCGGTACGGGTCGGCCGCACACGGCCCGGGTGTGGTGGAGCACCTGCTCGTGACGGCCGGGCGGGCGCGCGTGGGCCGGCTGGGCGAGGAGCGGGAAATCGGGCCGGGCCAGGCGGCGCAGTGGGTCAGCGATGTGGCGCACACGTACTGCGCGCTCGGCGACGCCCCGGTGGAGGCCGTGCTGATCATTTCGTCACCCGGGACCGCACCCGGCGGTGACCCCGGGCCGGGGAAGGCGAAGACGCCACCGCCCGCTAGCGGTAGCGGGCCGTGACGCCTTCGGGTGAAGCCTCGGAGCTGGGACTACTCGGCGGGCTGGAGCACGCCTTCGACCTCGAGGTCCAGGTTGACCTTGTCGCTCACCACGGCGCCGTTGGTGCCGGGGATGACGCCGTTGAAGCTGACCCCGAAGTCCTTGCGGCTGATCTCGCCCTTGGCCGAGAAGCCGGCGCGGGTGCCGCCGTAGGCGTCCGGGCCGAAGCCGTTGATCTCCAGGGACAGCGTGACCGGGCGGGTGACGTCGCGAATGGTCAGGCTGCCATCGATCACGTACCCGTCGCCGTCCTGGCGGACGCCAGTGGAGTGGAAGGTGATGTGCGGGTGCTTCTCGACGTGCAGGAAGTCCTCGCTGCGGACGTGGTTGTCCCGGTCCGCCTGGCTGGTGCTGAACGAGGCGGCGTCGATGGTGGCGCTCACGGTCGACTCGAGGGGGGTCGGGCCGGTGACAAAGGTGCCCTCGACCTTCTCGAACTTGCCGCGGACCTTGCTGACCATCATGTGTCGGACGCTGAAGCCGACCTCGGAGTGGATCGGGTCGATCGCCCACGTACCCGCCACGTAACCCGGGATCTCGGTAGCAGCAGTGCTCATGGCTCTCCCATCACTGTCTATGTAGGTGTAGTTATGAAGCGTACTTAGGTTCCCAATAGTAACCGCTATGTTTGAAACGTCAAGTTCTTTGCTTGAATCTTAAACTTACTGCGAAAAGCCTGTATCCTGGTTACATGGCGGTAACCGGGATGAGCAGGGCGGACGGGGCGGGCGGTCACGCCGTGCGCCCGCCGCTCACCGACTGCCGCGCCCGCGACGTGCTGCACCGGGTCGGGGACAAATGGTCGGTGTTCGTGATCGACCGGCTCGGCCAGGGCAGCCAGCGGTTCAGCGAACTGCGGCGCAGCATCGACGGGATCACCGGGCGGATGCTGACCGTTACCCT
>DASWVA010000347.1:0-2534 GCA_036401415.1 Streptosporangiaceae bacterium | reverse complement strand
CGCCGGATCCGGCCGGCCGCCGGTTTCCGCCGGGACGCCACGGGGAGAGGAGCCTCATGACTCTGGAGACCAAAGGTAACCAGGCCGACAGCCAGCTGTCCGCCGCCCCGCGCGTTCTGGTCGTCGGAGCCGGGTTCAGCGGCTTGTACGCGGTCCGGGGACTGCGCGAGTCCGGCTACCGCGTCACGATCATCGACAAGAACCTGTACAGCACGTTCCAGCCGCTGCTGTACCAGGTGGCCACCGGGGGCCTGAACCCCGGCGACGTGTCCTATGCCGTCGGCGGCTACGCCCGCCAGCACCACGCCCGGTACGACCGCGGCCAGGTGACCGGGATCGACACCGCGGCCCGCCAGGTCACGCTGGCCGACGGCCGACAGGTCGGTTACGACTACCTGATCCTGGCCACCGGCGTGTCCGCGTCCCACTTTGGCATCAAGGGCGCCGGGGAGTACACCTACGGTCTCTACACTCGCGCCGACGCGGTGACGTTGCGGGACCGGTTCATGGCGGACGTGCAGCGGCTGAGCGAAGGACCGCGGGAAACGCAGCTGGCCGTGACCATGGTGGGCGGCGGCGCCACCGGCGTAGAGCTGGCCGGCACCATCGCCGAGCTGCGGGACGGGGTCCTCCGCGAGACGTTCCCCGACGTCGACGCGTCCCGCATCCACGTGCGCGTGGTCGAGATGCAGTCCGAGCTGCTCTCCCCGTTCGACAAGAAGCTCCGCGCCTACACCCGGGCCCAGCTGGTCAAGCGGGGCGTCGACGTCCAGCTGGATACGGCCATCGCGGAGGTCACCCCGGACCGGGTCATCCTCAAGGACGGCCGGGACCTGCACAGTGATATCACCGTGTGGACCGCGGGCGTGGCCGCCCCGCCCGAGGCCCAGGCGTGGGGCCTGCCGCAGGGGCGCAACGGCCGCATCGAGACCGGCCCGGACCTCCGGGTCAAGGGCCAGGACCGGATCTTCGCCGTCGGCGACATCGGCCTGGTCACCGACCATCCCACCCCGCAGTTGTCGCAGCCCGCGATCCAGATGGGGCTGCACGCGGCCCGGCAGATCCAGCGGCTCGAATCCGGTCAGCCCACCGAGGCGTTCCACTACCACGACAAGGGGCAGGCGGCCACGATCGGCCGCCGGTCGGCGGTCATCGAGCTGGCTCACGGCCCCGACTTCACCGGTACCCTGGCCTGGCTCGGGTGGCTCGGGCTGCACCTGTTCTACCTGCTCGGCGGCCGGAACCGGGTGTCGACGCTGATCAACCTGGGCTGGCGCTACCTGACCTGGGGCCACGGCGGAACGGTCATCGTGGGCGACGAGCCGGCCGGCGGCCATGAGCCCGCGGCTTCCCGTCCCGGCAACCTTTCGCCTCGCAGCCCGTCACCGGCGGTGAAACGGGCCGTCAAGCCCAAGGCGGCCGCCCGGAAGGCCGCGCCGTCCGCCGAGGAGCCGGCTCCGTCCGCCAAGCAGCCGGTCCCGTCCGCCGAGCAGCCCGGACCCAGCGTCCCCGTCACCCACAACGACAGTCCGTAGTAGTCTCGCAGGCATGGTCGCGAGGCGCACCTTTCCTGATCGCTGGAGCCGGAGCCGCCGTCGTCAAGCGGGGTCACGCCTGCTCGCGCTGGCCGTGGGGGCCGTCGCCACCCTCACGCTGGCCGGCTGCACCGCCGGTGGCGGCAGCACCCAGAGTGCCGCCTCGCCCAGTTCCAGCGCGGCTGCGGCCAACCCCAACCTGGACCTCGGCACCGGCCTGGGTACCACGCCTGCGCCCGATGTCACGCTGACCAACCAGTTCGGCCAGCGCATGTCGCTCCGGCAGTTCCGCGGCAAGGCGGTGGTGATCGGGTTCGTCGACTCCGAGTGCACGACGGTCTGCCCGCTCACCACCCTGGCCATGCTGCAGGCCAAGCAGATGCTGGGGAAGGCCGGAAATCAGGTCCAGCTGCTCGGTATCGACGCCAACCCGCAGGCCATCGCCACCTCGGACGTGCTGGGCTACTCCCGCGTGCACAACATGGTGAACCGGTGGGATTTCCTCACCGGCACGCTGCCGCAGCTCCAGGCCGCGTGGAAGGCCTTCCACATCTACGCCAAGGTCGTCGGCGACCAGATCGACCACACCCCGGCCCTGTACGTGATCGACCCCCAGGGCCGCGAGCGGATGGTCTACCTGACCCCGATGGCTTACTCCAGCATCACCCAGTCGGCTCAGGTGGTGGCCCGGGAGCTGGCCGGCCTGCTGCCCGGGCATCCGGTGCTGGCCCACGCCGAGTCGCTGGCCTACATCACCGGGCAGACCCCGCACGACACCGTGAAACTGGACACCACCAAGCCCGGCACGACCGTGACCCTCGGGCCCGGCCAGGCCCGGCTGACCGTGTTCTTCGCCACCTGGCTGACCGAGATCGGTGACCTCAGAAGCCAGCTGACCGGGCTCGACCAGTACACCAGGGCGGCCGCGACCCGGCATCTGCCCGCTCTGACCGCGGTCGACGAGGCGGTCACCGAGCCCAGCGCCACCTCCGCCCGGGA
>DASWVA010000346.1:0-3135 GCA_036401415.1 Streptosporangiaceae bacterium | reverse complement strand
CCGTGGCCGTGGTGGTCCCCGGCCAGGCCGTGCCCGCGCTGGTCGATGAACTGAGTGGCCAGGTCCAGGTAGGCGCGCTCGCCGGTCTCCCGGTACAGCTCGGCCAGGGCCGTCTCGATCTCCGGGTGGCCATCCAGGGCCTTGCGCTGGCCGGCGAAGGTTTCCACCAGCCGGTCGGCCACCCGGCGGGCCACGGCCAGCAGCCGGGTGGCGATGGGCGTGCCGCCGGCGCTGCGGGACAGGGCCACCGCCGCCTGGATCAGGTGGCCCGCGCAGTACATCTCGTGGGTGTAGGCCAGGCCCTCCCACCGGGGCGCCCCGCTGACCTGGATCCAGGAGTCCAGGTACCCGTCCGGCTCCTGGGCCTGCTCCAGCAGGCTGACGGTCTGATCGGTGAACCCGGTCAGTTCGTCGTTGTCCTCGGCACCGTCCGCGGTGCGGGCCAGCTCCCAGCCGATGGCCTCGAGGGTCTTGTAGATGTCGGAGTCCATGAACACCGGGCCGCGGTAACCGCGGCTGGCCGCGGTGTCCATACCCGGGGCGCCGGGACCGGTGATCTGGGCCACGTCCAGCTGGTCGGTCTCGTCGGTCACGTCGCCGACGTCGGTTCCGCGCTCGCGGCCCGCGTTCCCGGTGGCGCCGGGCACGTCCCCGCCGGCGACCTGAACGGCCAGCCGCAGGTTGCTGAGGTTGCCGGCCGCGACCAGCTGGCGCAGCGCCAGCGGCAGGCTGGCCGCCCGGTTCCGCTCCTGCCAGTCGTGCAGCAGGCCGCGGGTCAGGTGCGCCCCGGGCCCGGGCAGCGGCCGGTGCGCGGCCAGGGCGTGCGCGGTGGGGATGGCCGGGCCCGCGCCGAGCCGGGCCGGGCCCATTTCTCCCGGTCGCGGTGGGGTGTCCAGAGACGTCACGTAGCCACTCCGATGCTCCTGAGCGTGGCCGCGCCGGGCCAGGCCCCGGATCCCGAGGAATAGGTTTTCCCGCGCTACGCTAGGGCGGTCCCCATGCGTCGTCAAGTCTTCTCACGTGGACTTTCCCGATCCCGTGGCCCGGCCGAACCGCCCAGCGCGCCCGGCGTATCGGGCGGTGCCGGGCGGGTGGCCGGCCTCAAACCGGGAACACCATGGAGCAGCTGCGGCCCGGAGATGTTTCCGTGCCGGCAGGACACCGGCGGCGGCCGGGACGCCGGATGCACTCGCCGGCCCGTATCAGGACCCGGCCCGGAAGGCGAAGGTGGACATGGCCACGACCAGGACCGCGCTGGTGACCGGGGGCGCGAGCGGGCTCGGGGCGGCCACGGCCCAGCGGCTGCGGGCGGACGGGCTGAACGTGATCACCCTGGACCGGGCCGGCCCGGCCGACGTGACGGTGGACGTGACCGACGAGGAGGGGCTGCGGCGCGTGGCCGGGGAGACCGGGCCGGTGGACGTGCTGGTCAATTCGGCGGGCATCGTCGGCCCCGGCAAGCCGCTGCTGGACACCACCCCCGGCGAGTGGCGCCAGGTTCTCGAGGTAAACGTGCTGGGCATCGTAAACACGATGCGGGTGTTCGTCCCCGGCATGCGGGAGCGAGGCTGGGGCCGGGTGGTGAACATGGCCAGCATGGCGGGCAAGGACGGCAACCCGAACCTGTCCATCTACTCGGCGTCGAAGGCCGCCGTCATCGGCCTGACCAAATCGGCAGGCAAGGAGCTCGCCACCTCAGGCGTGCTGGTCAACGCGATCGCCCCCGCGGTCATCGCCACCCCGATGAACGACGCGACCGCCCCGGAGGTGCTCGCCCACATCACCAGCCTCATCCCCATGCAGCGAATCGGCCGGCCGGAGGAGGTCGCCGAGCTGGTGGCATTCCTGTGCTCGGACCGGGTGAGCTTTTCCACCGGCGCGGTCTACGACATCAGCGGCGGACGCGCCACCTACTGACCGCCTCCCGGCTGCCGCGCAGGCCACACCCAGTTGGCCCGCGCTACTGCTTTTCGCCCCGGGCATCTTTACGCGTCCGGAGATTTGATGTTTGTTGATAGTGAAAGGCGCGCGCATTCACCTCGATACATTGCCTGGCCCCTGGAGTGAGTCGTGCACATTTCCCGTGTCCTGTTCGGTGCGTCGTTCGCCGCTGCGATTTCCATTCCCGTCACCGTGATGTCCGCGTCGGCGCAGACGTCCGCCGCCGCCCCGGAAACCCACTACGTGGCCCTGGGTGATTCGTACTCATCCGGCGACGGCGCGGGAAGTTACAGCGGCGGCGACTGCGACCGCAGCGCGAACGCCTTCCCCCAGCAGTGGGCGAACGCGAACGCCCCCGCCTCGTTCGCCTTCGTGGCCTGCTCGGGCGCCACCACCAGTGACGTGCTCAGCAGCCAGGTGTCGGCGCTCAGCAGCGCCACCACACTGGTCAGTATCACCATCGGGGGTAACGACGTCGGCTTCTCCTCGGTGATGGAAACGTGCGTGCTGGAGTCGACCAGCTCGTGTGAGCAGGCCGCCGCCGCCGCGGAGGCGAAGATGGTCAGTCCGCTGCCCGCCGATCTGGACAGCACGCTGCAGGCGATCCGCAGGGACGCGCCGTCAGCCCGGATCGTGGTGCTGGACTACCCCGACCTGTACGACCTGTCCCGGTCCAGCAGCTGCATCGGGCTGAGCACCGCGGACCGCACCGCGCTGGATCAGGGGGCGGACGAACTGGACAGCGCGATCTCCGCCGCCGCGGCCCGGAACGGGGACACGTTCCTCGACGTCCGGTCCCAGTTCTCCGGCCACCAGATCTGTGACTCCGGTTCGTGGCTGCACTCGGTGACCTGGCCGATCAGCGAGTCGTATCACCCCACCGCCAGCGGCCAGGAACTCGGCTACCTGCCGGTGTTCGGCTCGGCGGCCCCGTAGAGCCGGGCCGCGACCGGGGGGCGCGGCCAGACTTCCACAGCGCCGCCCGTTCCCTACGGAACGGGCGGCGCCATCGTCGGGGATGAGATCAGGCCGTCAGGGCCCGTAGATGTCCAGTTCGGAGGCCTGGGCGCCGTTCTGGACGCTGTTGGCGGTGAACGAGAGCTGGACGTACTGGTCGCTGGTGCCGGACGGCAGCGGGATCGTCACCGTGTTACCGGTCGATGGGTTGAAGGTGTAGGTGGCCGGGCCCACCAG
>DASWVA010000345.1:0-1678 GCA_036401415.1 Streptosporangiaceae bacterium | reverse complement strand
CCGCAGCCGGGCCCGGCCCGGGCGTCTGATCGCGACCAGCCGGTACCCCTCATCGGCGGCCCGGCGCTCGATGCGGGGCCCGAGGCCCGGATCCAGCACCGGGGACGCCCGGAACGCGTTCGGGCCCCACGCTCCCGCGACCTCGAGCAGCAGCCAGCGCCGCCCGTAGGAAGCGGTCCCCGCGACGGACTCGCCCGCCTCCAGCGACCGGGTGCTGCACGCGAGGCCGCCCGCCGACCGCGGCCGGGCCGCGTCGCCGAGCTCAGCCTGACCCGGGTCAGGCAAGGTCGCCGGTGACCAGGATCCCGGAGCGGAGCAGGCGGCGGCTGACCACCAGGCTGTCCGCCTCATCCAGTCCGGGCAGCGCCCCGGCGCGGTGGGCTTCCCGGCCGGCCAGCGCCCGGATGGCCGCTTCGCACGCCAGCGGGAGCCGCAGCCCCAGACCGGGCAGCTTCAGGTGGACACCGGCCGCGTCCACCGTGACCTGGGTGCTCAGTCCGTGCCGGAGCCGCACGGTCTGCTGGCCGGACAGGCTGGCCGCGGCCTCGATGGTGGCCAGCGGGGGAACCGGTTCGGGACGTGTCTGCGACCGGAGGTTGCGGCCCAGCGCGGACGCGATGCGGTCCGGCGCCGCGGCGGGCGAGGAGCGCAGCGCAGTCAGGAACGCCGCGGTCAGGTGCCGCACGGCCGCGGTCACCTCGTCGCCGGCCTCGGGCTGAAATGCGGCCGAGCCCATGATCGGCAGCGGCGCGCGCAGTTCTTCGGCCCCGGCCACCGCCGCCATCAGCTCGCGGACCACGTCAGCTCCGGTGTAGGAGGCGACGCCCACGGTCAGGTGGATGGAGGTGCCGGCCCGGGCCACCGCGGAGTGCAGCCAGCCGCGGGGCAGGTAGAGCGCGTCACCCGGCCGAAGTACCACGTCCAGCTCGGGTTCCTCGCGGGCCCGGGCGGTCACCGCCGCACGGTACTGCGACCAGGGCTCGTCGGCTCGCGGGTGGGTGCGCACCGGGGCGTGCACCCGCCAGTGCTTCTCTCCGCTGACCTGCAGCACGAACACGTCGTGGACGTCGTAGTGCGGGTCGAATCCGCGTGCCGACTCCGGCGTAATGTAGGCGTTGACCTGGGCTGGATGCCCCAGCTCGGCCACCAGCTCCCGGGTGAAGACCTGCAGCGCGGGCCAGGTGCGGTGCAGTCCCTGCAACACGATCGTCGCGCCCGCGGCGAACTCGCGCAGCACCATGGCCGGGTCGACCTGGTCGGCAACCTGCGCGCCGAAGCCGCCCGAGGCGGTGAAGCACTCGGCCGCCAGGACGGACCCCTCCCTGGCCATCCGGATGAACGGCGTCCGCAGGGCCCGGTCGGTCAGCAGCTCGTCCGCGGCCGCCGGGGAGAACAGATCGCCGAACCCGCGCGGCAGTGACCCGGCCGCCGAGTGCAGTGGCTGACCGGCCCAGTACTTCCGGGCGAAGACTTCGGCCGGGACCGAGACGCAGCGCCCGAGCGCGGACGCCCGGGCGCTGGTCTGATCGGTCAGCGGTTCAGTCAACGTCCCGCGTTGCCGTCGGCCGCGCCGTCGTGCCCGCCCTGGTTGGCGCCGCCGTCGGCGGTGCCCTCCCCGGAGCCGCCCGCCGACCCGCCTGCGGAACCGTCCGCGGCTCCGTCGTGCCCGCCCTGGTTG
>DASWVA010000344.1:0-7091 GCA_036401415.1 Streptosporangiaceae bacterium | reverse complement strand
CACCTCGCCCTCGCGCAGGTGGACCTGAACGCGGATACCGTCCATCTTCCACTCCACCGCGGCCGGGGTGATCTTGGCCAGGGCGTCCTCGACGGTGGCCGCGGACGAGGCCAGCATCGGGCCGATCGGCCGGCCCACCTGCAGGCCGAATTCCTGCAGCCCGGGCCGGCCCAGGGCCAGCGCCGTCTCGGCCACCGTGCTCATCGACCCGGACAGCATCAGCGCGCGCCGGACGTCGGCGGAGGGCACCTCGGCCGCCGAGGCGATCGCCTCGGCCATCACCCCGGCCAGCGCGCCCTGGTGCAGTTCACCGGACAGCAGCCGGAACAGGAAGGCCTGCTCCCGGGCCGTGGCCCGGCCCAGCAGGTCGTCGACCAGTTGCTTGCGCGCAGCCTGGGAGCCCTTACCGGACGCCGCGCCGATCGCGGTGAACGCCGCGTCCACGTCGGTCAGGGTCAGCGCCGGCGTGTCCGCGGGCGCCGCCGCCTGGCGCAGCGTGGCCCAGCCGACGCCGATCTGCCGCTGCGGCAGCTCCCCGGACAGGTAGGCGACCGCGATCGTGACCTCCGCCGGCCCCGCGTCGTGCAGGGCCCGGGCCAGCACCTCGATCTTGGCCAGCCGGGACGACGTCGCGGCCACCGCCTCCGACGCCTCGGCCATCTCGCTCAGCAGCACGCTGGCATTCTGCCTCATGCCGCTGACACAGCACTGCGCCGAGCCGGATCACCCCGGCCGGCGGCTTTCTGTACGCTGCATCCCATCCTGTCTGGCAGAATGTTCTTCTGACACTGGCGACGCGGGGCCCTCTTCCCTGCTGCGCCGGGCCATCTGAGCGATCCCGCCCAGTCCCCACCTGGCTGCCGGATCGCCGCCCGTACCTTAATTTGCTGGGAGAAGACCGCAGCCGTGGCTGTAAAGATCAAGCTCAAGCGCCTGGGCAGGACCCGGGTGCCGACCTATCGGATCGTCGTCGCCGACGCGCGGACCAAGCGCGACGGGCGGGCCATCGAAGAGATCGGCAAGTACCACCCGAAGGAAGAGCCGTCGCTCATCGAGGTGAACTCCGAGCGGGCGCAGCACTGGCTGTCCGTGGGCGCCCAGCCCACCCCGCCGGTGATGAACATCCTCAAGATCACGGGTGACTGGCAGAAGTTCAAGGGCGAGCCGGGCGCTGAAGGCACCCTGCGCACCCGCGAGCCGGCGGTGGACAAGAAGGAAGTGTTCGCCGAGGCGCTCAGGGCCGCGGGCAAGGACTCCAGCAGCGACTCGGGAGCGACCACGCCCAAGGGTGGCGGCCGGACCCGTAAGGCTGACCCCAAGGCCAAGGCGGACCCCGCTGAGCCCAAGGCGGCCACCGAGCCCAAGGCAGGCGCCGAGTCCAAGGCGGCCACCGGAGCCAAGGCGGCCACCGAGCCCAAGGCGGACGCCAGCCCTGCGGCCACCGAGCCCCAGCCGGACGCCAGCTCCGAGGCCAGCCCTGCGGGTAACGCGGACGCCAGCCCCGAGGCCAAGGGCGACTCCCTCGCGGGCCAGCCGGAGGCCGGGTCTGCTGACGAGGCCGCCGGCGCGGTCGCCAGCAGCGAGGCTCCCGCCGCGGACGCCAAGGCGGCCGCTCAGGACAGTGAGCCGGGCAGCGAGGCCTGACGTGCTGGAAGAGGCGCTCGAGCATCTGGTCAGGGGCATCGTCGAACACCCCGACGACGTCCAGGTGTCCACCCGCGCGATGCGCCGCGGCAACGTCCTGGAGGTGCGCGTCCACCCCGATGACCTGGGTAAGGTCATCGGCCGGGGTGGCCGCACCGCCCGGGCGCTCCGCACCGTGATGGGTTCCCTGGCGGGTGGCCGTCCGGTTCGGGTCGACCTGGTGGACACCGACGAGATCCGCTAGCCCGGGCTCGCCATGCAAATAGCTGTCGGTCAGATCGTCCGTGCGCACGGTGTCCGCGGCGAGGTGACGGTGGCGGTGCGCACCGACGAGCCGGAGGCCCGGTTCGCGCTGGGCACATCGCTGGTGACGGAGCCACCGGAGCGCGGCCCGCTGATCGTGGCCGCGACCCGGTGGCACTCCGGGCGCCTGCTCATCACGTTCGAGGGCGTCCGCGACCGTAACGCCGCCGAGGAACTGCGCGGCACGCTGCTGGTGCTGGATTCGGCCCAGATCCCGGCTCCGGCCGAGCCGGACGAGTTCTATGACCATCAGCTCATCGGGCTCGGGGTGGTCACCGCCGCCGGGCACCCGGTCGGCGAGGTCACCGACGTCCTGCACCACGGCCAGGATCTCCTGGTCGTGCGGCGCGATCCCGGCCCGGCGGGGGAGGTGCTGGTCCCGTTCGTGAGCGCGATCGTGACCGATGTCGACGTCCCGGCCGGCCGCCTGGTCATCGACCCGCCGCCCGGGCTGCTCGATCCGGCCGAAGTCCTCGACGCGTGACGTCATGCGCATCGACATCGTCACCATCTTCCCCGAGTACTTCGGGCCGCTTCGCGTCTCGCTGATCGGGAAGGCGGCGGCCCGGGGCGACATCGAGTTCTACGTGCACGACCTGCGGCAGTGGGCGCACGACCCGCACCGCACGGTGGACGACACCCCCTTCGGCGGCGGACCCGGCATGGTCATGAAGCCCGAGGTCTGGGGGGAGGCGCTGGACGAGATCGCGCCACCCGCGCTCCCGGCGGCCCCGGCGGCCCCGGCCGATTCCCGCCTCGGCCCCGGCCCCCGGCTGATCGTGCCGACCCCCAGCGGTGTGCCGTTCAACCAGGCCCGTGCGGTCCGGTACACCGGGGCGGGCCAGCTCGTCTTCGCCTGCGGCCGGTACGAGGGGATCGACGCGCGGTTCATCGACGAGGCCCGGTCCCGGATGCCGGTCGACGAGGTCAGCATCGGCGACTACGTACTGGCCGGCGGCGAAGCGGCGGTCCTGGTCATGGTGGAGGCGATCTCCCGGCTGCTGCCCGGGGTTCTCGGCAACGACCGTTCCGCCAGCGACGACTCGTTCGGCGGCCGGGCCGCGGGGGAGGACGCGCCGTTTCCGGAGTCCGCGCCGGGTGGTGCACTCGTGCCCGACCTCGGGGTGTTCGGCCGGGGCCGCGGGGACGAGGCCGCCAGCATGGCCGGGCTGCTGGAGGGCCCGGTCTACACCCGGCCCCGGGTCTGGCGGGGCCGGGAGGTGCCGGACGTACTGCTGTCCGGCGACCACGCGGCGATCGCCCGCTGGCGCCGGGACGCGGCCCTGCTGCGCACCGCGGCGAACCGGCCTGATCTGATCTTCCGCGCCTCCTCCGACCCGGCTGCGCTGAGCGAGCGGGACTGGCAGGTGCTGACCGCCATGGGCCTGTCCGGCATGCTCCGCCCGGCCGGCCCGGGACCCGGAGAAGCCGCTCGCTTACCAGGCCGGTGGCAAACTATGGCACACTGAGATTCGCTGTGTGCTCCGTCGGCGCCGGGGCCCCGCACGGGCTCGCGCTGCTGTGCCCGCACACATCACAAGCCGATCAGCCCAGCCGATCAACACTGATCCGATGAGCACTGAGGAATCGCTGCCATGCACACCGCTATCGCCGAACTCGAGCAGGCCCAGCTCCGGGACGACGTCCCGGCTTTCCGCCCCGGGGACACGCTGAAGGTCCACGTCCGGGTCAAGGAAGGCAACCGCTCCCGGATCCAGGTCTTCCAGGGCGTGGTCATCCGGCGCCAGGGCGGCGGCGTCCGCGAGACCTTCACCGTCCGGAAGATCAGCTACGGCGTCGGCGTCGAGCGCACCTTCCCGGTGCACAGCCCGTCGATCGACCACATCGAGACCGTGACCCGGGGCCGGGTCCGCCGGGCCAAGCTCTACTACCTGCGCGAGCTGCGGGGCAAGGCCGCGCGCAACCGGGAGCGTCGCGAGAACACCGCGAGCTGAAGTCAGCCCGCAATGCCTGCGGTTGGCCCACTACGGGGGGTTTGACGTGCTTGAAGTGATCCAGAGTGAGCACGAATACTCCCTCGGTGACCCTCCGATGGCGCTAGGCTCGAACCGATGACGGATGAGGGCAACGGTCCCGGCGAGCCGCCTGCGACACAGATCCGCGGTATGCGGGGTCAGGGGCGCGGCGAGCAACAGGCCGACATGACGGCCGGGGATGCGGGAGGCGCACGGATGAACGAGGCCGACGCCAGGCCGGTGGCATCCGCGAAGCCCTCGCATCAGAAGAAGAAGAAGAAGGGCGGCAGGGCCTTCTGGAAGGAACTGCCCGTCCTGATCATCGTGGCCCTCTTCCTGACGCTGGTCATCAAGACCTACGCCATCCAGGCGTTCTACATCCCCTCCGGGTCGATGCAGAACACCCTGGAGATCGGTGACCGGGTCCTGGTCAACAAGCTGAGCTTCGAGGCGGGCAGCATCCACCGCGGCGACATCGTGGTGTTCTCCGGCAACGGCACCTGGGACCCGGGCCTTCCCCCGCCGAGCACCAGTTTCTTCCCGCGGTTCGGCCAGAGTGTGGCGTCCATGTTCGGCTTCGCCCAGGGGCAGAACGATTTCATCAAGCGTGTCATCGGCCTGCCCGGCGACAAGGTGGCCTGCTGCGACGCCCAGGGCCGGGTCACGGTCAACGGCGTCGCCCTGAACGAGAAGTCCTACCTGTTCCCGGGCAACGCGCCGTCCCAGGAGGCGTTCAGCGTCACCGTCCCGCAGAACAGCGTGTGGGTCATGGGCGACCATCGCGACGTCTCCTACGACTCCCGCGGGCACCGGTACTTCCCCGGCGGGGGTGCCATTCCGGAGAGCGCCGTTGTCGGCCGCGCGTTCATCAAGATCTGGCCGCTCAGTCAGATGGGTTTCCTGCACGTCCCGTCGACCTTCAGCCAGCCCAAGCTCACCGCGTCCGCTGGTCCGGGTGCTGCCGCACCGACGTCCCTGGCGGCGGACAGCGCTTCCCGGCCGGCCCTCCCGGTCGCGTCCTACGCACTGGGCCTGGCCGGCGCCGTGCCGCTGACCCTGCTTCAGCGCAAGGGCCGCCGCTCCCTCGCGCGCCGTCTCCGCCGCCCGCGTCCCTGAGTCGCCGCGACCCGTTCCTGCGCCGGCTCGGCCCGGACCTCCGGGCGGTCAGGCTGACCGGCCTCCGGCGCCGGTGATCTGGCGTAGCCTTCGAATGTCATGGTTCGCCCCTCCAGTAAGCCGGTGGCCGGCCGCCCGGACCGGGCCCAGTGGGCCCAGTGGCGGCACACCGGCCACACGCCCCGGCGCAATGCCGGACTGGCCGCATACGAGAACGTGCTGTCGCGCGCGGGCCTGGCCCCGGTCGCCGGAGTCGACGAGGCGGGCCGCGGTGCCTGCGCCGGACCGCTGGTGATCGCGGCCGTCGTCCTGGACAGCGACAAGATCCGCCGCATGCCCGGGCTGGCCGACTCCAAGCTGCTCACCCCGGAGGAGCGCGAGGTCGCCTACCGGGAGGTCATGCGCTGGGCCCTGGACTGGAACGTCCTGGCCATCGCGGCCCAGGAGGTCGACCGCCACGGGCTGCACGTGTCCAACGTCGAAGGTATGCGCCGCGCCCTGGCCGGCCTGCGCCAGCGCCCGGGTTATGTCCTCACCGACGGGTTCCCGGTCCGCGGGATCGGTGCCCCCGCCCTCGCCGTCTGGAAGGGTGACCAGGTCACCGCGTCGGTCGCGGCCGCCTCGATCGTGGCCAAGGTGACCAGGGACCGCATGATGGTGGAGCTGGGCGAGTCGTATCCGTGCTACGGCTTCGCCCGGCACAAGGGGTATTCGACGCCGGAGCACATGTCGGCGCTGCGCGCATGGGGCCCGTGCCCGGAGCACCGGTATTCCTACACCAACGTGCTCCAGGCCAACCGCTGCTGGGCCACCGGCTGGCTGGACAGCCCGCCTCTGGAAGACGGCGAGCTTCCCGGGGACGCCGGCAGTACTGAAACCCCCGGCGGGTGGGCAGACCTGGGGGCAGAAGAGGTGGCCGTGGGCGAAGCGCGGAACGCAGACTAAATTGGTGACACTGCCCTGCGGGGCATGCGGATGAGTACGGGGCAGGCGGGCGCTTTCACCGGCCGATCGGAGGGGTTGCCATGAGCGCAGAAGATCTCGAGAAGTACGAAGCCGAGATGGAGCTGCAGCTTTACCGCGAGTACCGCGACGTTGTGGGCCTCTTCAGCCATGTGGTCGAGACGGAGCGACGCTTCTACCTCACCAATGAGGTCGAGCTCAACGTGCGCAACTCCGACAACGGTGAGGTCTTCTTCGAGGTCGTCATGCGGGACGCCTGGGTCTGGGACATGTACCGCCCGGCCCGGTTCGTCAAGAACGTCCGGGTCGTGACGTTCAAGGACGTCAACATCGAGGAACTGGCCAAGAGCGACCTGGAACTTCCCGACGACGCCCCGTCCTGACCGGGGCCACACCGTGCCCGGCCTGCCCTGAGTGCCCGGCCCGCCCGCCTGAGTAGCTGGTCCGCTCCGGCCGCGGGTCCCCCTCTCATTTGACCACGTCCGGCTGACATTTCGCCGGCCTTCTCCACCGCCCCGCCGTCGTGCGACCGGTTGTCCACAGCCCGCACGCACCCCGCGCCGTCACCTTCGTCCCCGGCGATCGTGGGGAGCGGAGGTGGTGACCATGCGCGCCAAAGACGTCCTCGGCCAGCGAGGCGAGCAGGCGGCGGCCGAGTATCTCGCGGCCGCGGGTTTCCGGATCCTCGCGCGGAACTGGCGCTGCGCTGAGGGCGAGATCGACATCGTGGCCGTCGAGCGGCACACGTTGGTCGTCTGTGAGGTGAAAACCCGGTCCGGTGCCCAGCACGGCACGCCGCTGGAGTCCGTCAGCTGGGCCAAGCGCAACCGGCTCCGGCGGCTGGCGATCCGCTGGCTGACCGCCCACGGCGTGCGCTTCGACCAGGTCCGGGTGGACATCCTGGGGGTTCGGCCCGATCGGGCGGGCGGCCTCACCGTCGAGCACGTCCGGGGGGTGGGGTAGATGGCCCTCGCCCGGACCCACTCGGTCGCCCTGGTCGGTGTGGACGGCCACGCCATCGAGGTCGAGGCCGACATCGCCAACGGGCTGGTCGGCATGACCCTGGTCGGCCTGCCCGACACCGCCCTG
>DASWVA010000343.1:0-2188 GCA_036401415.1 Streptosporangiaceae bacterium | reverse complement strand
GTCGCCCTGCAGGCCCACGGGGTACCCGCCGGGAACCTGCTCGTGCTGCGGTCGGCCGCGTCCGATCCACTCGGTTCGGACGTGGTGGTGGCCACCCCGGCCGTGCGGGCCCAGTTCGGCGGCCGGCTCGCCAGCGTGTATGCGCCCCAGATCATCGCCAGCTTCGGTACCGGGGCGCAGCGGATCGACGTGCGCGCGGTGGCGCCGAACGGGGCCAGGGCGTTTGATGCCACGCTCGCCGCGGACCTGGCCGCCCGGCAGGCGGCCGGCCGCCAGCTGATGCTCAACCCCCGGCTCGCCCTCGCGGCCGCCGCCCGCACCGCTCTGCAGGACGGCCGGGTCGACACCCGGCTGCTGGTCACGCTGGCCGCGCTGGCCGCTGCCCACCGGCTGCACATCACCTCGGTCAGCGATTCCGGGCCCGGCACCGGGGCGGGCGCGGCCCTGCGCACGGTCCAGCTGACCGCGGCTCCCGCCGATCTGGCCTCGATGCTCTCCTTCATCCGGGCCCAGCGCCCGCCCTACCAGGCGGCGCACGCCGCCGTCACCCGGCCGCGCGGCGCGCCCGTCCTGACCATCGAGTTCGCCGCGCCCAGCCCTGCTGGCCTGCTCGGCACCCAGACCACTCCGTAACCAGCCCTTCGAGGGGAATCCATGAACGTACCGACCACCACCGCCCGGCGGGTGCCCGCCCCCGTGCCGCTGGTCACTGCTCTGCTGGCCACCGCGCTGCTGCTGCTGGGCGGCCTGCTCGGCGCCACCCCGGCCGGCGCCGCACCACGCGCACCGGCCCGCGTGGCCGCCACCCGTACCGGCTGGCTCCGGCTGGCCCACCTGTCGCCTAACGCGCCCGCGGTCGACGTTTACCTGTACAACTTCGGCAACCCGGACGCCCGGGTCGTGCTGCACCACGTCAGCTACGGCACGGTCTCGGCCTATCAGCAGGTCCCGGCGGGCGAGTACACGGTGTCGATGCGCGCGGCCGGAGCCAAGGGCTCGGCGCCGCCCATCCTGTCCACCGGCTTCGAGGTGCACGCCGGTGACGCCTACACCGTGGCCGGGATGGGGCCCGCGTCCGGCCTGCGGCTGCAGGTGATGGACGACACCACCAGCGCCCCGGCCGGCCAGGCCCTGGTCCGGGTGATCCAGGCGTCGCTGAGCCAGCACCAGGTCACCATGTCGCTCGGCCACGACACCCTGGCCCGTCAGCTGAACTTCGCCACCACCACCGCCTACCAGCAGGTGGCGGCCGGCTCCACGGTCGCACAGGTCACCGGGCGGACCGAGAAGGCGTCGATGGACATGTCGCTGACCGCGGACTCGATCCACACCATCGTCGTCCTGGACGGAACGCGGGGTCTGCGCCTGGCCAACCTGGACGACGCGGTCGGCAGCCAGGTCGCCCCGGTCGGCGGCGCCGCCACCGGCTTGGGCGGCACCGCCCCGCGCCCCGCACCCTGGCCGTGGCTGGCCGTGATCGCGGCCGGCGCGCTGCTGGCCGCCCGCGGCGTCCACCGGTTCCGCGCGGCCCGGACCGCCGACCCCGCCCGGACCGCCCGCCACGCCCGCCACGCCCGGACCGCCCGGACTGCCCGTACATGATGCGCGGCGGCCGCCAGGCGGTGACGGCGCTGGCCACCTGCGTCGCCGGCCTCGCCGTGATCGTCACCGGCACGGTGGCCCTGGCGGTCGCCCCGCACCTGCGCCAGCCGGGCCCCACGGGGCCGGCCGGTGCACACCCGGCGGCGAGGCTGGTGACGTCGGCGGCTCCCGGAGCCTCAGCGGCTCCTAGCTCCGGCGCCTCGGTGGCCGCGCCGGTCGCGTTGACCATCCCGTCGATCGGGGTGAGCGCGCCGCTCATCCGGCTCGGCCTCACCCGGTCCGGCGCCCTCCAGGTGCCGGACCGGTTCGACGTCGCGGGCTGGTACGACCGCAGTCCCCGGCCCGGTGCCATCGGGCCGGCCGTTATCGCCGGGCATATCGATAGCGTGCGCGGCCCGGCGGTGTTCTACCGGCTGGACCTGCTGCACTCCGGCGACCAGGTCTACGTCCGCCGGGCCGACGGCAGCGTGGCGGCATTCCAGGTCACCGAGGTCCGCCTCTACCTCAAGGCCCACTTCCCGACGGCTGCCGTCTACGGCGCCGCCCCCGGCCCCGAACTGCGCCTGATCACCTGCGGCGGCACGTT
>DASWVA010000342.1:0-3705 GCA_036401415.1 Streptosporangiaceae bacterium | reverse complement strand
CTGAGCTGCCTGATCCTGGCCGCGGTGGCCACCGCGCTGCTGCTCGGCCCGGTCGCCTACCACCGGCTGGTGTTCCGCCAGGGCCAGAAGGAGAAGCTGGTCCGGACGGCCAACGTCATGGCCATCCTGGGCCTGATCACGGTGGGGCTGGCCGTGTCCGCGTCGGTCCTGCTGGTGACCAGCTTCGTGGCCGGTTACGGCACCGGAACCGTGATCTCCGGGCTCGTGCTGGTCATGTTCGGCCTGCTGTGGTTCGCCCTGCCGCTCAGCCGCCGCTGACCGGTCATGGTTTAAGGATGACCTTTTCGCAACCGTCCTTCTTGTGCTTGAACATGTCGTATCCGCGTGGCGCCTCCGACAGCGGCAGCGTGTGCGTGATGACCCGGGTCGGGTCGATCTCACCGTTGCGGATCCGCTCCAGCAGCGGCTTCATGTAGCGCTGCACGTGGCACTGGCCGGTCTTCAGGGTCAGGGACCGGTTCATCCACGCCCCGGCCGGGAACTTGTCGATCAGCCCGCCGTAGACGCCGATGACCGAGACGATGCCGCCGCTGCGGCAGCTGGTGATGGCCTGGCGGAGCGCGTACGGGCGGTCGCTCTCGGCGCGAACCGCCTGCTTGGCCTTGTCGTACGCGTAGATGGGCGCGCTCCCGTGGGAGGCTTCCAGCCCGACCGCGTCGATGCACTTGTCCGGTCCCCGGCCGCCGGTCATCTCCAGCAGCACGGACCGCACGTCGGTGTCGGAGAAGTCGATGGTCTCGTAACCGGCCTCGGCCGCCATAGCCAGCCGGTACGGCTCCTTGTCGATGGCGATGACCTTCTCCGCGCCCAGCACCCGGGCGCTGTCCATGGCCAGCTGCCCGACCGGCCCCGCGCCCCAGACCGCCACCACGTCCCCGTCGGTGATCTCGCACATGTCCGCGCCCATGTAACCGGTGGGCAGGACGTCGGACAGGAACAGCACCTGCTCGTCGGTCAGGCTGTCATCCTCGATCTTGAGCGGGTTGACGTCGGCGAACGGGACCCGGGCGTACTCCGCCTGGCCGCCGGCGAAACCGCCGGTCAGGTGGGAGTAGCCGTAGATCCCGGCGACCGGGTGGCCGTAGAGCTTCTCGGCCAGGCCGGCGTTGGGGTTGCTGTTCTCACAGCACGAATACTGCTCGGCCCGGCAGGCCCGGCACGCCCCGCAGGCGATCGGGAACGGCACCACGACCCGGTCCCCGACCCGCAGCTTGTCCTGGCCGACCCCCCGGCCGACCTCGACCACCTCGCCCATGAACTCATGCCCCATGATGTCGCCGCGCTGCATGGTGGGCACGTACCCGTCGAGCAGGTGCAGGTCAGACCCGCAGATCGCGGTCGAGGTGATCTTCACGATCGCGTCCCGCGAATTGAGGATCGCCGGATCGGGAACATCCTGCACCTTGACCTTGAGCGGGTTCATCCAGCAGTTGGCCTTCACGCCCGTACCTCCTTCTCCAGTTCGCTGGGTGACAGTGGCTGCGCCGGGTGCTGCGGGAACTCTTTTCGCGCCCGCTTGCCGCCGGGCGCGCCTTCCGACCTGACCACCTCGCCGGTCTCCGCGACCTGCTTGAACCGGCGCAGGTCATCGTCCAGCTGCTGGTGGGGGTTCTCGCCGTACAGGCGGGCCACGGTCTCGCCGAGCTTTCCGCCCGGCATCTCGTAGTGCAGGGTCACGTGGACCTCGGTGCCCTGGTCGCCCGGCGCCGGGATGAACCGCACGTCACCGGCGTTACGGATGTCGGCCCCGTCCGCCGAGCGCCAGCCGATGCGCTCGCCGGGCACGTCGTCGACGATCTCCGCGTCCCATTCGACGGTCCTGCCGAACGGGGCACCGGCCCGCCAGTGCGTCCGGCCGTCCCCGGTGATGCGCACCTCGTCGACGTGCGCCATGAACCGGGGCAGGTCCTCCAGGGGGCGCCACAGGTCGTAGGTCTCCTGCGGGGACCGGGCGACGGTGGTGGTGCCGTGTATCTCCGTCGGAATCGTCCGCCGTGACCTGGTGACCGCCGCGTACACGTCCAGGCCGGCGATGCCGGCCACCGCCGCGGTGGCGGCCACCGTCCGGGGCCGCCCGCGGCCGTCGTGGTTCTTCAGCGCCCAGGCCAGCATGCTCAGGTCCATGAGGTCGCCGCCGACCCGGCTCCACAGCCAGACCGGGTGCTGCTGCCCCAGCAGGCCGCCTGCGGCGCCCAGCTCCCGTACGCCGACGAACGCCGCCGCGACCCGGTGCCGGGGCGCGTCGCCGACGCCGATGGCCCGGCCGAAGCCTCCCGGACTGATCAGCGGCGGGATGCCGAGACCGACGCTGAGCCAGCCCAGTCCGCGCATCAGGCGATCGTTGCCCATAATTCCTCCTCAGTGCCGCGGTGGCGGATGACCGGGTCAGCGGCAGCTGCCGGCGGTACACCTACCCGGGCACTGGCCGGTACCCAACTTCCGGCCCGGGAACCAGAACAGCTCGCCAAAGTCCGGCCGGAACCGGTCCGCCTGACGGCTCCCGCCCCGGCCGGTGACCGCCAGGGCCACCATGTTCCTATGACGACATCGGACTCGAGCGCGGCCCGGCCGGTGGCCCTGGTCACCGGGGTGGGGAGAACGGTCAACATCGGCGCGGCCATCGCGGCTGAGCTGGCCGGATCCGGCTGGGACCTCGCGGTCACCTATTGGAGCGCCTACGACGAGCGGATGCCCTGGGGCGTCGAACCCGGCGCGCCCGGAGCCGTCACCGCGACGGTGGCCGCCCGGGGCGCGGCCACCGCGGCGATCAGCGCCGACCTGACCGACCCGGCTGCCCCGGCCCGGATCTTCGACCTCGCGGAACAGCGGCTCGGGCCGGTCGCCGCGCTGGTCATGTGCCACTGCGAGTCGGTCGACTCCGGCCTGCTGGACACCACGGTCGACAGCTTTGACCGCCACTTCGCGGTCAACACCCGGGCCACCTGGCTGCTCATCCGTGAGTTCGGCCGCCGGTTCCGCGGTACCCCGGGCAGCGGCCGCGTCATCTTCCTGACCAGCGACCACACCGTCGGCAATCTGCCCTACGGGGCCAGCAAGGGCGCCGCCGACCGGATCACACTGGCCGCCGCCCGCGAACTGGCGCCCCAGGGCATCACGGCCAACGTCATCAACCCGGGCCCGATCGACACCGGCTGGATGACCCCGGAGCTGAAGGACACGCTGACCCGCCAGACGCCGCTCGGCCGCCTCGGCACCCCGGCCGACACCGCCCGGCTGGCCGGCTTCCTTTGCTCCGAGCAGGGCCGGTGGATCAGCGGCCAGCTCCTCTACAGCAACGGCGGCTTCGCGCCCTGAGCCAACGGTGGCCCGGCACAATGGATGCATGGCTGAGCCGGGCGTCCTCGAGTTCCCCGTCCAGGTCCGCTACATGGAAGTCGACGCGCAGGGCGTCGTCTTCAACGCCTGGTACCTGACCTACTTCGACGAGGCCTTCGCCGCCTATCTGGCCGCCCGCGGACTGCCCTACCAGAAGATGATCGACTCGGGCTTCGACGTCCAGGTGGTTCATACCGACCTGGACTGGACGTCCGGCTTGCGCTGGGGCGACCACGCCGCCGTCGCCGTCGCCACCGCCCGCGTGGGCCGCACCAGCTTCGCTCTGGACTTCCAGACGCGCCGCGACGGGCAGCCCACCTGCACCGCCCGCACCGTCTACGTGGTCAT
>DASWVA010000341.1:0-7927 GCA_036401415.1 Streptosporangiaceae bacterium | reverse complement strand
GGCGAGCAACCCGCTCTCGGCCTGGCCGTCCAAGAGGCAGTCAGCCCGCTCCATCTCACCTACGAGGCGGTCCTGCCTGGCTTCAACCGCTACGACGGCGCCCGGGCCAGCGGCAGCAGGGCCGCGCTGTACGTGCTCTGCTCGACTCGCCGCACCTGGAGCGCCGCCCAGGCGGGCGCCACCGACGCCCACGCGGGCCTGTATACGCACGGCGGGCAGTCGGTCGAGGCCGAGGTGCCAGAGCTGACTGACGCCGCCGCGGACAAGATCTTGAGCCTGGCGGGCGGCGGGGACGACCGGACGCTGCTGGTCGGCGGCGGCTGGCCTCGTGCCCTCCCGCAAGCGCGCCTGACGCTCCCCCGTCTGCTGGCTGAACCCGTGCCGCGTCACTTGCAGAGCTACCCGCTGGCCCTGGTCAACTTGTACCCGGCCTTCGGGTCCTCCCTGTTCCGGGTGCTGCTCGCGGCCAACTTCGCCCGGGTGGCGGTGATCGGCCGGAACGGGCTGCCGGAGTTGCGGGACGAGAATGGCCAGCGCGCGCTGGCGCAGCTGATCGCACCCAAGTACCGCATCACCCGGCTGTGGCGCAGCACACCGGAGCGGGACACGTCGCTGCTGCTGGCCGAGCGGCCACCCGATTCGGCGCTGAGCGCCCCGGCCCGGGTCGCCGCCGCCATCTATGGCCGCGCGCACGGCAAGGTGGGCAACGCCTGGCGGGAAGGCCTGATCGCGTGGTCGGCGTCCAGCGGTGGGGTTCTGAGCAAGAAGGACGCACGCCAGGTCATCGACTCGGCCGTGTCCGTGCCGGGGATGCTCGACTACTGCCCACTGGACATGCCGCAGCACCTGTTCCCGTTCCTCATGCAGGACACCGAGCGGTCCGTGCGCACTGCGAGCCGGGTGGGGAGGGCCACGGCAGACGGTTCGGAATGACGATCTGCCCGGAGAAGCGCTGGCCCGGAGTCCCCCCTCAAGAACCCCGGGCCGACCGCCTTTCCCAACTAAGTCGTTTATAACTCATTAACACTGGCGGACGGGGAGGAACTGGCCGGTAACAAACGGAACCATGACCTCAGCGGGCAGATCGGGGCACCGTGGCGGCTACTCGCCGATGTAGCTCATGACGTGCTTGATGCGGGTGTAGTCCTCCAAGCCGTACATGGACAGGTCCTTGCCGTAGCCGGAGTGCTTGAACCCGCCGTGGGGCATCTCGGCCACGATCGGGATGTGGGTGTTGATCCACACGGCGCCGAAGTCCAGGCGCTTGGCCATCCGCATGGCGCGGCCGTGATCTCTGGTCCAGACGCTGGAGGCCAGGCCGTACTGGACGCCGTTGGCCCAGGCGACAGCCTCATTTTCGTCGGTGAACCGCTGCACGGTGATGACGGGCCCGAAAATCTCGTCCTGGACCATCTCGTCGTCCTGGTTCAGGCCGGAGACCACGGTGGGAGCGAAGAAGAAGCCGCGGTGGCCGACCCGCTCGCCGCCAGCCACGACGTGGGCGTGGTCCGGAGTCCGGGACAAGAACCCCTCGACCCGGGCGAGCTGGTCCGGGTTGTTCAGCGGGCCGTAGTCGGCGTCGGGTACGTCCAGGCCGCCGGTGGTGGTTCCGCGGGCCTGCTCGGCCAGGGCGGCGGTCAGCTCCTCGGCGATGCCCGGGCCAGCCAGTACCCGGGTGGCCGCGGTGCAGTCCTGGCCGGCGTTGAAGTACCCGGCGCCCGCGATGCCCTCGGCGGTGGCGGCGATGTCCGCGTCGTCGAACACGATGACCGGAGCCTTGCCGCCCAGCTCGAGGTGGACGCGCTTGAGGTCGCCGGCGGCGGCCTTGGCCACCTCGCGGCCGGCCCGGACCGAGCCGGTGATCGAGACCATCTGCGGGATGTCGTGCGCGACCAGGACCCGGCCGGTGTCCCGGTCGCCGGTGATCACGTTGAACACGCCCGGCGGCAGGAACTCGCCCGCGACCTCGGCCAGCAGCAGTGAGCTGGCCGGGGTGGTGTCGGACGGCTTGAGCACGATCGTGTTGCCCGCGGCCAGAGCGGGCGCGATCTTCCAGATCGCCATCATGAGCGGGTAGTTCCAGGGCGTGACCTGAGCGCATACGCCGATCGGCTCGCGCCTGACAAAGCTGGTGTGATCCTTCATGTACTCGCCGGCGGACTTGCCCTCCAGGACCCGGGCCGCGCCGGCGAAGAACCGGAGCTGGTCCACGATCGGCGGCAGTTCTTCGCTCATGGTCAGCGCGATGGGCTTGCCGGTGTTCCGGCCCTCCACATCGGCGAACTCCTGGGCGCGGGCCTCGACCGCGTCGGCGATCCTCAGCAGCGCCAGGCTCCGCTCGGCCGGCGTGGTGTCCTTCCAGGTCGTGAAGGCGCCGGCGGCAGCGCGCAACGCGGCATCGACGTCGCCCGCCCCGGACACCGCGGCCTGGGCGTAAGCCTCGCCGGTGCTGGGGTCGATGACATCACTGGTCTTGCCGTCATGGGTATCGGCGTACTTGCCACCGACAAAATTCTTCAGCCCGGTCATCGTCAGCCTCCACTCGCACCCAACCCGCCTAACCAAACGACCTTCGCAGACAAATACCCCCGGCACAAGTGAATCAGTCGCTACCTTTGCACTCGACTGCGGAATTAGTTGACATGCCTACCAACCTCACCCATGATGCGAAGCAAGGAGGCAACCTCATGGCACACGGCCCGCGGGTGCTGCCGGAGGCTACCGCCACGCTCGATGGCATCTCCAAACGCATTATCGAGCAACTCCAGCAAGATGGCCGGCGGTCCTACGCGGCCATCGGCAAGGCGGTCGGCCTGTCAGAGGCGGCGGTCCGGCAGCGGGTGCAGCGGCTGATCGACGGCGGCGTGATGCAGATCGTGGCGGTCACCGACCCGCTTACCCTGGGCTTCCGGCGGCAGACCATGATCGCGCTCAAGTGCGACGGCGACCTGGAGAAGGTCGCGGACCAGCTGGCCGGAATCGACGAGATCGACTACGTGGTCATCACGGCCGGCTCATACGACCTCCTGCTCGAGGTGGTCTGTGAAGACGATGATCACCTGCTCGACATCCTCAGCCGCATCCGCTCCGTGCCCTCGGTGACGAGCACGGAGACGTTCGTGTACCTGAAGCTGCGCAAGCAGACCTATTCATGGGGAACGAGATGACAAGTACACACGAGTCCAACGCCGACCAGCAGCAGATGGCCAAGCGGAACCTCTGGATGCACTTCACCCGGATGTCCACCTACGCCGACAGCGACGTCCCCGTGATCGTGCGCGGCTCCGGGCCGTACGTGTTCGACAACCACGGCCGGCGCTACCTGGACGGCCTGTCCGGGCTGTTCGTCAGCCAAGTCGGTCACGGCCGCACCGAGCTGGCGGAAGCGGCCGCGCGGCAGGCGTCCGAGCTGGCCTATTTCCCGCTCTGGTCGTACGCGCACCCGCAGGCCATCGAGCTGTCCGAGCGGCTGGCCGATCTGGCCCCCGGCGACCTCAACCGGGTGTTCTTCACCACCAGCGGCTCAGAGGCGGTCGAGTCGGCGTGGAAGCTGGCCAAGCAGTACTTCAAGCTGACCGGGCAACCCGAGCGGTACAAGGTGATCAGCCGGGACATCGCCTACCACGGCACCTCGATGGGGGCGCTGGCCATCACCGGGCTGGCCGACATCAAGTACCCGTTCGAACCGCTGCCACCGGGCGGCGTCCGGGTGCCGAATACCAACTTCTACCGGGCGCCGGACTTCGTAGCCGACGACCTGGCTGGCTTCGGCCGCTGGGCCGCGGACGAGATTGAGCGGGCCATCCTGCGCGAAGGGCCGGAGTCGGTCGCCGCGGTCTACCTGGAGCCGGTGCAGAACTCGGGGGGCTGCTTCCCGCCACCGCCGGGGTACTTCGCCCGGGTGCGGGAGATCTGCGACCGGTATGGCGTGCTGCTGGTCTCGGACGAGGTGATCTGCGCGTTCGGCCGGCTCGGTTACTACTTCGGTTCGGCCCGGTACGGTTACCAGCCGGACATCATCACCTTCGCCAAGGGCCTGACATCGGGTTACTCCCCGCTGGGGGGCATGGTCGTCCGGGACGCGCTGATGGAGCCGTTCAACCGCGGCACGGCCACGTTCCTGCACGGCATCACGTTCGCCGGGCACCCGGTGTCGTGCGCGGTGGCTCTGGCCAACCTGGACGTCTTCGAGAAGGAAGATCTGCTGGGCAACGTCCGCACCAACGAGGGCGCGTTCCGCTCCACCCTGGAGAAGCTCAACGACCTGCCCATCGTCGGCGAAGTGCGCGGGGACGGGTACTTCTACGGCATCGAGCTGGTCAAGGACAAGGACACCCGGGAGACGTTCACCGACGAGGAGTCCGAGCGGCTGCTGCGCGGATTTCTCTCCCACGCCCTGTTCGAGGCCGGCCTGGTCTGCCGGGCCGATGACCGCGGCGACCCGGTCATCCAGCTCGCGCCGCCGCTCGTCTGCGGCCAGGAGCACTTCGATGAGATGGAGCGCATCCTGCGTGAGGTGCTGACCGAGGCCTGGGACCGCCTCTGAGGTGACCGCAGCGCCCGGTCAGCCCGGCCCGGTCTCGCGGCGGTAAAGCTCCCGGGTTTCATCGTCGGGCGGGTAGGTGCCGCGGATGCTGGCGCCGTCGGCGACGCGCTGCTGGAGCCAGGTTTCCAGCTGGTCACGGTCCCAGCAACGGCTGGCGACGTCCTCGGCGACCGCGGCGGGGATGACGACGACACCTTCGGCGTCACCGACCAGCACATCGCCGGGCTCGACGAGGACGCCGGCGCAGCCGATAGGCAGGCCGAAGTCGGCCGGGTGGTGCAGCACGGAACTGGTGGTGCCGTGCGCGCCCGCGGCGTAGGACGGGAAATCCAGGGTGGCGATGGCCGGAGAGTCGCGCAGCGCGCCGTCGGTGACCAGGCCCGCAGCACCGCGGACCATCAGGCGGGTGGCCAGGATGTGCCCGAGCGACGCCGCGCTGAGCTGGCCGCGAGCGTCGATGACCAGGACCTGGTCCGGTCCGATGGTCTCCACCGCAACCCGCTGCGGGTTGGTCCAGTTGTCGTACTCGACCTGGAAATCCAGGTCCTCGCGGGCCGGGACATAGCGCAGCGTGAACGCGTAGCCGACCATACGCTGGTCCGGGCGCAGCGGCCGGATTCCGCCCATGAACGTGTTGCGGAAGCCGAGCTTGAGCAGCTCGCTGGTCAGGCTGGCGGTGGAGACTGCGTGCAGCTTGGCCCACGCGTCCGGTGAGAGTTCCATCGGCGCTCATTGTGTCAGCTGGGCACCGGCGGCCGGTCCGGGGTGGTCTCCTGGGACGGCATCGAGTTTGACCTGGGGAGCGGGTACGGAATACCGACGTCCAGCGTCCCGGCCAGCGCGTTGAGGACGGCCTGCTCGGCCACGGTGGTGTCACCGAGCGAGGTTGCGGGCAGCGACGGGACCGTGGTGTTGGGCGGTTTGGCCAGGGCCAGCGCGCTGGTCAGGTCGCCGGTCACGCCGCGCCGCCAGGCCGACAGGTTCGGGACCTCCACGCCGAACAGCGTCTCGATCAGCCGCAGCGTCGAGGTGTGGTCGAAGGTCTGCGACGCCACATAACCGCCCCGGCTGAACGGGGAGATGACCAGGGCCGGGGTTCGGAAGCCGAGCCCGATCGGGCCGGCGATGCCGGACGCGGCCGACGGCAACGTGCTCAGGTACTCCCCCGCCGTCCCAGCCGGCGCGGTGGGCGGCGGCACGTGGTCGAAGAACCCGCCGTTCTCGTCGTAGATGACCAGGAAAATCGTCTGGCCCATACGTCGGGATTGGAGGTGAGCGTGGTCAGAACCTGCTGGACCAGGTACTCGCCGTACTCCGGGGGCGCGGCCGGGTGCTCGCACTCGGCCAGCGGCGAGATGATCCAGGACACCGAGGGCAGCGTGCCCGACTTGACGTCGGCGGCGAACGAGGACGGGTAAACCGGGCTCAGTCCCCTGGACACCAGCTCAAAGCCGGTGATGGAGAACGGGTTGTCGTAGGCCTTGAAGTACGGCAGCGGGCTGAGCCCGACAAGGCCGGTCGGGTCGTTGTAGACCTTCCAGCTCACCCCGGCCGCCAGCAGCCGCTCGGGCATGGTTTCCCAAGTCAGCTTGCCGTACTCGGCCAGCCGGTCGGAGAACGTTTCCACCACCGGGCCGCCGTGGGTGCCGTCCGGGTCGATCCAGGCTGACATGCCCATCAGCCGGTTCGGGTCGGTCGGGCCGAGTACCGAGCAGTGGTAGTTGTCGCAGATGGTGAAGGCGTCGGCCAGCGCGTAGTAGAAGGCCAGGTCGGAACGGGTGAAGTAGCCCATCGTCACGGGCCCGTTCTCGGGGCCGTCGGCGGCCAGGTGTGCGGTCATGAACTGGTCCAGCTTGCCGTTGTTCCAGCTCTGGTGCTGCGCGCCCCAGGAGTGGGTGATGTCATTGGTGGTCTGGCCGTCTTCCAGCGGGGGGTCGCTGAGCAGGCGGAACGGCTGCATGTAGCCGGAGGCGTCCACGCCGGTGCCGGGCCGGTAGCCGAACTGGTCGAACACCGGATACGTCTGGCCGCCCACGGTCTGGGTGGGCACGCCCGGGTCAGAGAAGCCGCGCACGCCGGAAAGGGTGCCGAAGTAGTGGTCGAATGACCGGTTTTCCTGCATCAGGATGACCACGTGCTTGATGTCGCTCAGCGAGGCATTGCTCGTGGCGCCGGTCTCAGTCACCTTGTCCAGCAGCCGGGCCTGGCTGTCCGACAGACCAGAACCGTGCCTCCCGGACAGGGCCCCGAAGGCGCCGAGGGCGGCGCCGCCAACCATGAACGCCCGGCGGCTGGGCTGGTTCTCCGGTTCTTCGCGGTCAGTCACGCAAGCCTCCATGCCCAGGGCGGACGGTGCAGAACCGACGCTAGACAGTCGAACTGCCCGGTTGTGGACCGGGAGTTAACGCACAGGTGACTGGCGTGAGAAGCTGTTGATTCCTGTGCGGGTACGCGACGGCACAGCGCTCCTGGCATCGAACGCTGGGGGCCTTCGGTGCCGGGCTCGGGCGGCGGCTACTGCCCGGGCAGGGCGGTCGCGTTCCGGGCCTGGCCGGTACCGCCCGGCGCGCTCGCGCGGACCGAAGCGGGCGCGTTGACGGTCGGCGTCGAACCTGCCGTGGGGGCCGAGCTCGGCGTGGGCGTCGGTCCCGTAGTGGGTTTGACGGACGACTGCACGCCGCTGGTCGCGCCGGTGCTGCCCGGGGCGGAACCGCTCGGCGCCGGCGTCGGCCTGCCCGACGGGGTGGCGGTAGCCGGAACGTGGCTGCCACCCAGCGTGGTGCCGCTCTAGCTGCGGTTCCACACGGTGGCGTCGATCGGCTTGCCGGTACCCAGTTCGACCAGCGTGATGCCGATCATCACCACGATGAACACCACGGCGGCGCTGGCCGTCATCGCCACCCAGCGCGGGCGCCCGGACAGCCGGCCCGGCCCGCCGTGCCTGCCGGGGCCGCCGGGGCCGGTGCCCAGCTGGACGGTGCCGTAGTGAGCCGGGCCATCGGAGCTGGAGCCGTCATAGCGGCCGTTCCGGGGCGCGGCGCCCGGCCGGGCCGGGTCCATGTCCAGGCGGGTCACGTCGGGGCTCCCGCGGTCCTGACGGGTGACGTCCGGGCCCCAGCCCGGCTCGGCCCGGGTTGGCTCGGCCCAGCCGGGGGCGGTCTGGCGGGCTCGTTGCCAGTCCGAGGCGCGGTCCACTCGGGTCGCGTCGGCCTCGTTGGCCTGGCCCGCGGAACCGGCCTCGCCCGCGGCGTCCGGGCGGGCCGCGGGCCGGTCGCTGGCCACCGTGCCGGCGGGGGTCCACTGGCGAGCGTGCTCCACGATGACCGGCGCGACCTTTTCCTTGGTCCGCACCAGGTAGTGCTTGTACACCGCGAAGCCCGC
>DASWVA010000340.1:0-3393 GCA_036401415.1 Streptosporangiaceae bacterium | reverse complement strand
AGGCCCTCGCCGGAGATGGCCACCCGGGCCCCCGCCGGACGGCTGGCCGGGTCGTACCAGGCCGGGTCGTACCCGGCCGGGTCAGGGACCCCTTCGCGCTGACCGGGACGTGCGCCGGGCTGGTAACCGGGCCGGCCCTCGGATTCAAACCAGGCCGGTCGCTGGTCCCGGCGGTCCTGGCCGGCCCGGGCCCGGACGGGGACGGGGCCTCCGGCGCGAGCGCGAACCCGGCTCGCGGTGAGGCTGGGCGCGGTCTGGGCCCAGGTAGGCGGGCCAGCCTGCCGGGGCGAAGCGGCCCGGGCGGTCTGGGGAACCAGCTCAGGCACGGGGCGGCTGCGCCAGAGGCGCCGGGCCCGGTCGCCGCCCCGCCCGGTGCCGGCGGGCAGGGCGGGTGCCGTACTCCGGTCCGGCTCGTGGCCGGGGCTGGACGCCACCGCGGGGGCCAGCGCCGGCTTCCCGGCGGGTTCCGGGAAGGCGCGCCAGACCCTGGCGTAGACGTGGATCTCGTTCTTTTCGGCGAGCGGCACCATCCGCGCCCAGGTCCGGGGCTCACCCACGTACCGAAGCTGCGATCCGAGCAATTCGTGCAGCCGCTTGTTCTCCAGCACCGGCCGGGTGCATAGCCACGTGAGCACCCCGGGGGGCAGCACGTAGAGCGCCACCAGCGTGTGGTTGAACGGGACGCCAACGGCGGCGAGCGCTACAACATACGGAACCGTGATCCCACAAAAAACCGCGATCCAGCTGATCGGCAGCGGCATCGGCAGGCGGAAATCGTAAAGCTTGTAGAGCCGCTTCTCGATTCGCCAGATATTCGTGTAGGTGGGCAGGTCCACGAATGTGCGCTCCTTCGGCCGTAGCGGTGGGTGCCGTTACGGGGCTAGTGGACTCCGAGCGCGTTGGTGATACCGGCGGCCAGTGCCTGCACGATGCCGGGCGTGTAGAACACGACCGCGATCAGGACGGCGAGCACGATGAACTGCACGAACCGGGTGATCTCGCGGGTGAAGAGGAAGAACAGGGCGACGATCCCCACGATGCCGAGAAACAGTGGCCCGAACAGCCCCTGAAGGTAGGTGACAAGCCCCTGGGTACTCAGGGCGACCGGCACCTGGCCGGCCAGGAGGTGGAACGCCATTACTCTTCCCTTCCGGGATCGTCAGATATAAGCCCAGCGTGGTAACACGGCCGGCGGGCCGGTGATGGTTCACCCGATCGCCGGCCAGCGGCCAGCGGCACGAGCGGGCGGACGCTCCCGTACCTCATGAGTTCCCTGCCTGCTGGCTGTCCTGGGTCGACGCCTCGATGCTGCGGACGAACCACTTGCCGCCCTGGTCGACCACGGTCATGTCGTACGTGCTGTCCACCCTGGCCGGGCTGGGTGCCTGCCCGGTGAGCTGCCAGGTCACCGCGACGGTGATGTCCCGGGTGGCGCCGCCAGCGGGCACGGCCAGGCCGGAGATTCCGGAGTAGGCCAGGGCACCGCCGAGCCCGGCCACCGAGGAGCCCGGGGCCAGGAACCGGTTGAGCGTGGCACTGTCCCCGCTCCCGTAGGCCTGGAAGAACGCGGGCAACTGGGCGCTCAGCGCGGCCTGGGCGCTGGGATCAGAGCTGGCCGGGGTGGTCGACGGCGGGGCGGCCTGGGCCGGGGCCGGCAGCCAGGCCGGCTCACCGGACACCGCCACCTGGCCGTGCGCCGCGTAGACGGGCACGCCCAGTTCCATCAGCTCGCCATTGACCGTCGCGAGCAACGTGACCACCGCGCGGGTGCTGCTGCTGACCGCGATCCCGGCGACCTGCTCGGACTCCAGTCGCAGCGTGCCCGATCCGTTCCAGCCCAGCTGCGGGTCGGCGCCGCTGATCGCGCCGGGCACAAACGCGGCCAGCTCTCGGGCCCGCTGGCTGGCCGTGCCGGGGGTGAAGTTCAGGTAGGCGGAGCCGAACTGCAGGGCGTAGGCCTGCGCCAGCGTAGTTGGGAACGGGTTACTGGCGCTCCCGGCCGGGGTCGTGCCGTCCGACGTGCCGGAGCGGGAGGCCGGGGTCTCGTTGAGGACGATCGCCATGATGCCTCGATACCCGATTATCAGCAGGACAGCCCACAGCACGGCCCGCAAGCTCCAGACGAACCACCGGCCGCCCCCGCCGTTCCACGAGCGGCGAGGCCGTCTGCCGGGTCGTCCCGGTGCACTGCTGTCGTCCATCGCCGGGGGGTCGGCGTACACAGCAGATCGCGCTGCGTCATCAACGCCCGAACCGCGAACCATCACACCTCCGCCCGTTCCGCGCTGGGCTACCATCCGGGCCAACTCCGCCCCGGCATCTTAACGTCCATTTTGCGTTATAAAAAACCCGGCCGGGAAGACATTGTGTGCGGCTGACTTGACCTGCGATCAAAATCGACCAATTGCTCGGGATCGTGCGATGCACAGGAAACACCAGAGCCGTTAACGGTAACTCTAAGACCTGCGCTTGGCCGCCTGCGGCGAAATGCCCGGCAGAGCATTACGTTGACCCTCTGACCTGCGCAAACGTGCCCAAAGTCGGCGATGTTGGGTGCGTGTTGCGTAGTACCGCCGACCCGGCCCGGCGTTAATGGCCGGCCCGGCGCAGCGCAGGCCATCACCGCTTAGCACACCTCGTACCGCCGAGCCATACCGCCACTGGCTCATCGGGCCCCGACCGCGTCCCGCACCGGCCGAACGGTGCCGCCAATCCCGGTGGGCAGCCGGGCGGAAGCCATCCCGCCCAACCCTCTCCGGCCGGCCCAGTTCGTAGCAGCACTCATTTTCGATGATAAGTTCTAAATCTTTCTCTGGCAAGGCACTGTCTTCGCCGACTCGATACGGGTTCCGGCCTGGGATGCAGCGCCGGATCCCGTCCCTGGTGAAACGACGGTAAGCCGGATCCGGTTCACCGGCGCTCAGCGCGGCAAGCGGATGGCCGTGCGCCTGCTTCCACCTCAACGTCGCCGCACCAGTCAGCGCGCTGGACGAGTGGCCTGTCGCAGGACCGGAGCTATCTCGTCGACGGAATCGAGTTGTCCGGAGGCAACCGCCATCACCAAGTCATAGGCCGTGTCGTTGGTCAAAGTCAGGCGGCGGCCGCTGAGCCCGCAGAAGGCGATGATCGACGCCAGGGCGAGTCGCTTGTCGCCATCGATCAGGGCATGGTGGCGGGCCACCGAGTGGAGTAGCGCCGCCGCCTTGCTATCGAGGTCCGGGTAGGCATCCTTCCCGAACACCGATGCCTGCGGCCTGGCCACGGCCGCTTCGAGCAAGCCATAGTCGCGCACCGCGTAGTCGTGGCCCAAGGTATCACCGCTGATACCGGACTCAGGGAGGACGAATCCGGCATCCATCACTCCACCGTGGTCAGAGGGTTGCTGGAGGGATT
>DASWVA010000339.1:0-6220 GCA_036401415.1 Streptosporangiaceae bacterium | reverse complement strand
CCGTCCGGCGTGCCCACGCCGGTCTCGTCGTCGTACCCCTTGGTGTCGTGCAGGGTGGTCTGCTGCACGTCGATGGTCTGCAGCTCGTAGGTCTTGCCCATCGAGTTGTCCAGGGCGTTGGCGTAGTTGGTCCGGACCTGGGCCACGGGGGAGGCCGGCGCCGTGATGTCGTGCAGCGCCGGCGTACCGAGCAGCTCGTAGTACAGCGGGTTGATGAACCCGAGCGAACGGTGGGCGAGCTGGTCGGCCACCGCGACCACCCCGGCGATCAACGGCGAGGACAGGCTGGTCCCGCCGATCCGGTACTGGCTCCAGTAGGTGCCGTTCGGGAACACCTGGGTCTCGCCGACTTCGAAGCCGGTGTTCGGGTCGCCGTTGGCCGAGATGTCCGGCACCGCACGCATCGGGGTCTTGGTGCCGAAGTACTCCGAGATGCTCGTCGGCACCTTGCCCTTCTGGTACCAGGGCTGCGCGAACAGCACGCTGGTGCCGCCACCGCCACCGGAGCTGTACGTCCCGGGCGGGGTGGGCGTCCAGGCTCCGTTGGCCAGCTGGGAGTAGTCGGTCTGCCAGCCGTACTCGGCCAGGTGCTGGCCCCGGCTCCCGATGAGCACGCTGGTCCCGCCGACGCCGGTCACGTAAGGCAGGTCCGCCGGGAACTCCACCGTCTTGGCGGCCAGGTCGGTCCCGCCGGCGGTGTTGTCGCCGGCGTCGCCGGAGGAGAAGTTGACCGTGATCCCGGTCAGCGCCGCCTCCAGCGAGTACTGCTCGTAGAACTGCACGTACGACGTACCGAGCAGGGTCGGGTCGTCCGTGCCGTCGGTCCACGAGTCGGTGATGACGTTGGCCACGTGGTTGTCGATCGCGCTGGCCCAGGCGTCGTCCAGGCCGCTTTCGCAGTCGGCCGCCCCGACGTAGACGATCTTCGCACCGGGCGCCATGGCGTGGACGGCCTCGACGTCCAGCGTCTCCTCGCCGTACCAGCCCTGCGGGTCGCACGCGCTCTCGTCGTCGTAGCCGTTGGCGGCCGGCGTGATCTGCTGGTACTGGCCGGGGGCGAAGCCGGGCTGCCCGTGCACCTGGCTGTACTTCTGGGCGTCGGCCAGCATCGTCGGCGCCGCGTAGGCGTCGGTGATCGCCACCGTGACGCCCTTGCCGGTCACCCCGGCGCGCAGCAGCGGGGTCTCGCCGTAAGCCGACTGGTACTGCTGCGGCACGTAGCCGCACACCGCGTACGGCTGGTGCTTGCCGTAGGCGGTGGGCTTGTCCGTCGCGATCTTCTGGCCGTAGTACGCCGAGCAGGGCTGCACGCCGTACCGGGCGCCCGGCGGCGGGCCAGGCAGCGTGTCCGCGGGCGACTTCAGTGCCGTGCCCTGGTCGACGCCGACGACTCCGGCGACGGCCCCGGTCACCGCGGCCGGGGTGTCGGCCGGCAGCGACAGCTCGCTGCTGTTCGCCCGCACCGTCTTGCCCTGGTAGCTGTAGTTGTCGAGCTGGCTGCCGAACGTCTTTTCCACCTGGGCCGCGGAGCCGCTGGCCTGCACGAACTGGCCACTCGGCAGCGTCTGGGTCACCGTGAAGCCCTGGGTCCTGAGCCAGGACTGGACCGCGCTGACGCTGGCCTTGGTGGGCGCGTAGGACTCGTCGAAGGCCTGGTTGGACAGCCACTTGCCGTAGCTCGCGGTGCCCGGGGTGGAGATCGCCTGCAGGGCCGCCTCGGCGCCGGCCTCATCACGCAGGCCGAGCAGTATGCCGAAACTCACCTGCTCCGAGGAGGACGTGGCACCGACGCTGTGCGCCTTGCTCAGCCACCTTGGGGTACTGCCGGTCAGATAGTGCCGCGCGGGCCCGGACGCCGACGCGGGGGCCGCCGCGGCCGCGAGCCCGAGCACGGTCGCGCCGCTGGCCACCACGGCCAGGACGGACCGACGGACAAATCGCATAGATGCCATTCAGTTACCAGATTCTGTGAGAACCGCACCGAAACCAACCTGTCCAGCAAACGCCCACCGGGTAAAACGCGCAAGGGGATCAGAGCATTGGAAACCTGCCGGAAACGTAACTACACCCTGAAGACGTGCGAAAAGCCCCGGTCGTGACCATGACCGGGGCTTGCGACGGGTCGTTCAAATGGGGTGGATGATGGGATTCGAACCCACGACCCCCAGGACCACAACCTGGTGCTCTAACCAACTGAGCTACACCCACCACGGCCGCGCACAAGCGCGGCACAGAGAACCTACCAGAACTTGAGGGGTGCGCGGCCTACTGCGGGGCGGGCGCGTCCCCGCCGTGCCGGGCGGCGATCTCCCGGGCGGTGGCCGAGTCCGGGCCCGGCTGGGGTACGAAGATCGCTTCGCGGTAGTAGCGCAGCTCCTGCACGCTCTCGGTGATGTCGGCGAGCGCGCGGTGGCCGCCCCGCTTGGCCGGGCTGGCGTAGTAGGCCCGTGGGTACCAGCGGCGGGCCAGCTCCTTGACGCTGGACACATCGACCATCCGGTAGTGCAGGTACTGGTCGAGCTGGGGCATGTCGCGGGCGATGAACCAGCGGTCGGTGGCGATCGAGTTCCCGCAGAGTGGGACCCGGCGTGCTTCTTTGACGTGGGTTCGCACGTAGGTCAGCACGGCGTCCTGGGCCTCGGCGATCGTCACCCCGCCGGCCAGCTCGTCCAGCAGCGCGGAGGTGGTGTGCATGGTGCGGACCACGTCGCTCATCTGGTCGACGGCCTCGGGCGGGGGCTTGATGATGACATCCACGCCCTCATCGAGAATGTTCAGCTCCCCGTCGGTCACCAGGCACGCGATCTCGATCAGGGCGTCCCGCTCGATGTCGAGGCCTGTCATCTCGCAGTCGATCCACACCAGCCGCTCGTTCATTGTCCCAGGTTAGGCCCTTGGCCAGGCCTGGGCGGCCAGGCTCGAAATGATTTGGACATGTTTCAGCCACCCACCGGCGGCCTGGCGCGGGCCGACGGGAAACTCCCGATGTGGCCGGGAACGGTGATGCCCGGCCGCAACGACGGGTCGGGGACCGGCGCGCCGAACGTCACCGCGGCGGGCAGCACGCCCGCCCACACATCCAGGTCCAGGTCTCCCGGCTCGTCGGCCGGGCCGCCCGTCCGCACCTTGACCGACGCCTCGGCCAGCGGCACGGCCAGCACCGACGTGGCCGCCAGCTCCCTGGCCGTGGGGCCACGGGCCGCGTCCCACTGCCCGGGCACGAGGTGCTCGACGATGGCCCGCAGCGCGTGCTCACGCTCGGCCTGGTCCCGGACCACCACGGCCGTGCCCAGCACGATGGCGCTGCGGTAGTTCACCGAGTGGCTGAACACCGAGCGGGCCAGTACCAGCCCGTCGAAGTGCGTCACGGTCACGCACACCTCACGCCCGTCGGCTGCCCCGAACCCGGCGTTGGCCGACGATCCGTGCAGGTACAGCGTGTCGCCGTCGCGGGCGTACGTGGTCGGCAGCACCCGCGGGGCGCCGTCCACGACCACGCCGAGGTGGCAGATCAGGCCGTCGTCCAGGACGGCATACAGGTCGGCGCGGCCGGTCCGGCCACGCTCCTTGTGCCGCCGGAGCCGGGTCCGCCCGGTGGCCGGCAACTCCCCGGCCGGTGCCGCCCCGCCGCTCATGCTCCAGGTCCGCCGCTCATGTCCCGGGGCTAATACGGGGCCAGGGAGGCGACCGCGGCGCCGTCGTGAGCCGGGCCGAGCATGGCCTGCAGCGCCATCCGCCGGGTGCGGCCGGGCGCCTCCGGCGTGGCTGTGAGCGTCGGCCGGGGCGCGGAGACCACCGGGCAGGGCACGACGGCCGGGGTGCGGAGCAGGTTGGTGTCGATATGCCCGGGGCCGGCCGCGTCCCACCCCGGCACCTGGGACGCGCCGAAGTGACCGCCCATGGCCCACTGTGCGCGGCTGCGTTCCTCCGTCCGGGCCAGCATGAACAGCCCGGGCCGCCCTGCGGGCCAGCGGGACGGCACGCCCCAGGAGGCCAGCCAGCCCAGCAGGGCCTCCACGCCGCGCATGGGCCCGCTGGTGAACGGCTCCGAGGCCCGGGCCACCACGCCGACCTGCACGCAAAGCCGGCCCTGGCGGTTGGCCGGGCCGGCCCCGCACCCAACGCCGACGGCTCCCGGTTCGCCGGTCTCCCGGGCGGCGGCTCCCGGGCCACCGCCGGTCCGGTGGTCCAGGCCTTCCGGGGCGCCGAGCGCGCACGCCGCGCGGACCACTGGGATCAGCTGGACGATGTCACCCGAGAGCGGGTTCCAGACCAGGTGCGGCGGCCGGCCGTCCCGGGCCAGGTGCTGCGCCGCCGACGTGGCCGAGATCTGGCGTGGATCCGCGCCCAGTGCCTGCCAGACCACTCGCGGCGCGCCGCCTCGCAGCGTTCCGCCGTCGGTCTGGGCCCGGATGCACCGTGCGCCCGGCATCCATGCGTCTACCACAGCCCCACTCTCCCCAGGGTCTAGACCTTCTTCCCAATTGCTTACGTCATGGGGGACGAATAGTCCATAGGTGCCCGCTCGGTAACATTGCCGTCGAGCCGGGTCAACGAGGGCAAAACGCAGGGATAGGACACCGTCAAATCGACACGCGGCCGGAAAGCTCCCACACTGATGGCGTGCCGTGTTTCATTCATGTTTCTGACCCGGCCGATCCGCGTCTTACCGACTATGTGCGGCTGACAGATGCCGATCTGCGCAAGAGCCTGGAGGCGCGGCACGGCCTTTTCGTGGCCGAGGGGGAGAAGGTGATCCGCCGGGCCGCCGCGGCCGGCTACCGGGTCCGCTCCCTGCTGGCCGCCGAGCCGAAGGCGGCGGCCCTGGCCGACCTGGTCGCGGCGTGCGGCGCCCCGGCCTACGTGGTGCCCGCGCCCGTGGCCGAGCAGCTGACCGGTTACCACGTCCACCGGGGCGCGCTGGCCGCGATGGACCGCCGCCCGCTGCCGCCGGTGACCGAGGTTCTGGCCGGGGCGCGGACCGCGCTGGTGCTGGAGGACATCGTGGATCACGCCAATGTGGGCGGCACGCCGCAGCACACGGGCTCAGAAATTGGTAAAAGGCCAGCCAGCAGGGTTTTGATCCTGGAAGACATTGTCGATCACGGCAACGTCGGGGGTATCTTCCGCTGCGCGGCGGCTCTTGGTGTAGACGCGGTGATCTTGTCGCCCCGGTGCGCCGACCCGCTCTACCGGCGTGCGGTCAAGGTCTCCATGGGGGCTGTGCTCGCGATTCCCTACGCCCGCATGACCGACTGGTACGGGGGCCTGGCCGAGCTGCGGGCGGCAGGCTTTCGCCTGCTGGCCCTGACCCCCGATCAGTCGGCCATCGCGATCGATAGGGCGACGATGGGGGATCGCGTCGCCCTGATGCTCGGCACCGAAGGCGACGGGCTGTCCTCTCGATGGCTGCACGAGTCCGACCAGCCAGTATGCATCCCAATGGACCCGTCCGCGATGGCGGCCGGTGTTGACTCACTCAATGTCGTAGCCGCCGCCGCGATTGCCTGTCGCTCGCTGTTGCGCTGACTGGCCTGGTTGAAGATTTCGACGCCGAAAAGCCTGGACATGGTGACGCCGAAAAGCCTGGACATGGTAAGGCCGACTTCCTGAGGTGACCGACGGAATCGTGACGGCTGCCTCGGGCGGCAGACGCCGGCCCGGGATGCGATGCGTCATGCTCAGTAGCCGAATGAGGGATAGCGTCGCCCGAACCGGCTTGTGATGATGGCCGGTAAGACGAAGCCCCACATTAGCCCCACGAGAGTTTCGCAGCGGAAGGTGAACAGATGTCCAAAGCGTTCAAGGCAATCGCCGCTCTATCGGGGGCTACGCTCACCGGCATGGCCGTGCTGTCGGCTCCCGCGGGCGCCAGCACCACTATCACGTGGGAGAGCGGGACCTACAGGAAATACCTGGAGATCTACCAGGCGGGAAAGAGCAACGGCAACTGGGCCGACATCTACGCCTGGCACAACGGCTCGAACCAGAAATGGACGGCCCTCGACCTCGGCTACGACAGCTCCGGCGACACCGAGTGGGCCTTCGTCAACCAGAACAGCGGCAAGTGCCTGGAAGATTACGCCTATGAGAAGTCCGGGCACGTCGACCAGTGGTCATGTGGCAGCTACGGCAACAACGCCCGATGGAACGAGGATTACAACCCGTTCTCCAATGACCCGGCCGGCGACTCTTATGCTCTGGCCAATTACGGCAACAG
>DASWVA010000338.1:0-3146 GCA_036401415.1 Streptosporangiaceae bacterium | reverse complement strand
CCGCAGGGCATCGTCGGTGAGCAGGTTGACCAGGCCGCCGTAGTCCAGCTCGACCACCGACTGAGGATGGAAGTCCTCCAGCCAGCGGCCGACGTCCTCCAGCTCGGCGGTCGCCGCCAGCGCCCCGTTTCGCACGTCCTCCGAGGTCCCCAGCGGTCCCATCAGCCCTGTGCGCACTGCGGCCAGGCTGCGGGCCAGGCGGCGCCGGGCCTGGGTCATCGCCGTCGCGTAGATCAGCGTGCGCACGGCTGAGGCGGGGGCGCCCTGTGCCGGGCCGTCGCTGTCGCGCGGGCCGAGAGCGAGCCACCGCTCGGCCGGGCTGAACACGGTGAACCAGTTCAGCGGGACGGTCCAGGCGCTGGTCCGGATGTAGGTGCGCTGCGAGTTGCCCCCGCCGTGAGGGTGCGCGAACGCAGGCGCCGCCCCGGCTGCCGGAGATGCAGGGGCCGCGGCCCGCAGGTGATCCGTGGGCCGCCGGTGGCCGAGAGCCAGCCAGGACCGCAGCTGGGTCTGCCAGGGGCAGACGTAGACGACACCGTCGGCCCAGCGGATGTAGGCGTGCTCGCTCTCCTGCTCCGGCACCACAATCGGCGGGTTCGCGGTGACCCGGCGCAGCGCCTCGGCATACTCCGCCTCCAGCGCCACCCGCCGCCGCGGGCGGCGGGATGAGGCCGCGTAAGCCACCCAGCGCGACAACTCAGGCTCCGCAAACGCGGACAGCGGCTCGTAGACCCGTAGATACGCGGCGTAAGGCAGCACCACCGCATGGTGACATACATCACCTCACCCGTGCTGGCCAGGACGATAACGACATCATCACTGGACGCTCTCCCCCGCCGGGCCCGCCAACCACCCGCCGGACCGTTCCGGCCAGCACGGTTCGTCCGGCCGGTCACGCCCCGGTGGTACCCGTCCGGGACCGCGCGACCGCCCTAAGCTGATCGGTAGATCCCACGCCAGCCGGGCGCGGGCACGACCGGAAGAGTCACCACAGTGACGCATGTGTTCACAGCGCCTTACCCAGGCAGCGGAAGCACCGAGCGGACCGGTCACGAGCAGGTCGTCTTCTGCCAGGACCCGCGCAGCGGGCTGAAGGCGATCATTGCGATCTACTCGACCACGCTGGGGCCATCCCTCGGCGGCACCCGGTTCTACCCTTACGCGGGCGAAGACGAGGCCCTGGCCGATGTGCTGCGGCTGTCCGCGGCCATGGCCTACAAGAACGCGCTGGCCGGCCTGGACCACGGGGGCGGCAAAGCCGTCATCATCGGCGACCCGGCCGAACTGAAGAGCGAAGCCCTGCTCCGCGCCTACGGGCGGTTCATCAACTCGCTCGGCGGCCGTTACATCACCGCCTGCGACGTCGGCACCTTCAGCGAGGACATGGACATCGTGGCCCGGGAGAGCCGCTGGGTCACCGGGCGCACCCCGGCGTACGGCGGGGCCGGGGACTCCTCGGTGCTGACCGCGCTCGGAGTGTTCGCCGGGCTGCGGGCCGCGGCCGGGCACGTGTGGGAGTCGACCAGTCTGCGCGGGCGCCGGGTCGGGATCGAAGGCGTCGGCAAGGTCGGCCGCAAACTGGTCAGCCACCTGGTCGAGGACGGCGCCGAAGTGGTGATCTGCGACGTGAGCGAGGCCGCGGTCCAGGACGCACAGGCCCGCCACCCAGAGGTGGAAGTGGCCCCGGACACCGCCGCGCTGCTGGCCGCAGGGCTGGACGTGTTCTCCCCATGCGCGCTCGGCGGGTCGGTGGACGACGAAGTGGCCGCCACCCTGGACGTGAAGATCATCTGCGGGGGAGCCAACAACCAGCTGGCCCACGCCGGGGTGGAGAAGCTGCTTTCCGACCGGGGCATCCTGTATGCGCCGGACTACGTGGTCAACGCGGGCGGGGTCATTCAGGTCGCCGACGAGCTGGGCGGGTTCAGCTTCGAACGGGCCCGGGCCCGGGCCGAGCAGATCTTCGGCACCACCACGCGGATCTTCCAGATCGCCGCGTCCGACGGCGTGCCGCCGTCGGACGCGGCCGACCGGCTGGCCGAGCAGCGCATGTCAGACGTGGGCCGCCTGCGCGGCATCTGGCTCGGTGGCCAGGATCATTGAGCGCAGGTGGTGAGGGCGGCTAACGACCCGCGCGGGACCGGTGGCGTGAGCCTCCAATTACACATTCCGGGCACGACGCGAAGTCCGGCCACCCCGTCAGCGTAGGCACGAGGGCCGCAAAGCAGGTACGGTGAGACCTGTACGGACGCTGGTGCACGCCGCGCTCTCGTCAGGAGAGCTCGACGGGCAGTTTTTGGTGCGGAGAGCCAGCCAGGCAAACATTGAGGGGCCCATGAGGCTCCGGACGTTGCGAGGGGGTCGAGCCAATGGGGCGCGGCCGAGCCAAGGCCAAGCAGGTGAAGGTGGCCCGCCAGCTGAAGTACAACAGCGGCGGAACCGACCTTGACCGGCTGCGTGCGGAGCTCAGCGTCGGCGCGGACCACGACGACGGGGTACACGACCCGGTTGCCGCGGACCACGATGACGACGCCGAGGAAGAGGACGAGGAAGACGACGAGTGGTCGGCTTCCTGAGCAGTCCGGTCTCCCGCATCGCGGCTTGATCTGAAGGACTGACGAGCGCTGGGCACTGACTGAGCGCAGGATGGTCGGCGCCTGCGTTCAGTCAGGGTCAGCCCGCCCAGTTCGTTCATTCCAGCGACCGGCCAGGTCAGCACGTCAGGTCATGCCGGATGGGATCCGTTCAGGCGGGCTTCCCCGGAACCTGGCACCACCTCGCCCAGCACCCACGCGGGAACACCACGTGCGGCCAGCAGGTCCAGGGCGCGGCCGGCGCTGTCCGGGCCGACCACGGCGGTCATGCCGACGCCCATGTTGAACACCCGCTCCATCTCGCCGGGCGGGACGTTCCCGGCCGCGGCCAGCACCCTGAAGATCGCGGCGGGCGCCCACGTCCCCCGGTCCAGCACCGCGTCCACCTCGGCCGGCAGCACCCGGGCCAGATTGGCCGCCAGCCCGCCCCCGGTGATGTGGGCGTACGCGTGCACATCACACCCGGCCGCCAGGGCCAGGCAGTCCAGGGCATAGATGCGGGACGGCTCCAGCAACTCGGCGCCGAGGGGACGGCTCAGTTCGGGGACGTCC
>DASWVA010000337.1:0-4378 GCA_036401415.1 Streptosporangiaceae bacterium | reverse complement strand
CGGGCGCGCCGATCAGCAGCAGTCGCATCGGTCACCTCGTCCTTTCGTCGCAGCCCGGCAGGTGATGGTATTCCCACTTCTGACCGCGGTGACCGTAACCATCGCAGGATCGTCCTGCATTCCGCCGTCGCCGGGCAATATTGCGCTGGTCACGTCGTGGTCCGGAGCTGGACATACTGCGCCGTTCACTCCGGCAGGGGCCGGTCCGGCAGCGGCCCCAGCCCGCCGAACATCGGCATCCAGTCCTGCACGGGCCGGGTCAGGCCCCGCCACTCGGCGACCAGGCCGGCGGGGTCCTGGCCGGCCCGGCTCTCCACCTGGCGCCTCGTCCAGGCCGGGTTGTGGTCGTCGGGCTCGTCGCCCGCCAGCACGTCCGCGTTCAGGCCGACCATGTGCGCCAGCAACTGGGTGACGGTCCAGTCGGGGCAGGCGGGCACCGGCCGCCCGGTCTCGGCGGCGCCCAGCGACTGCACCAGGGCGCACACCCGCTGCTGAGCTTTCGTCCACTCGGTGATCGCATCCACGTGCTGACGGTAGCCAATGGCCGGCCACCGCCCTGGCCGCGGGCCTGCTGGCCGGCCCCGCCCCGGATGTGAAAGCCTTTGCCTGGTGAGCACCGTGCCAGCCGAAGCCGCCCCCACTCCCGCCCCGGTCCGGATCGCGCTGGTCGGGTGCGGGGCGATGGGCGAGCTGGTGGCCCGGCACGTCTACGCGAACGCCGCCACGGGCGGCTTCCGGCTGGTGGCCGCGATCGACCCGCAGGCCGAGCGCCGGGCGGCGGTGGCCGGGGCTCTGGGGGTGCCGGCCTACCCTTCGGCCCAGGCGGCGGTGGACGACGGGGTGGCCATCGACGCGGCCGACATCCGGACACCGCACGGCCTGCACGCCGACAGCGCGTGCGACGCGCTGGCCCGGGGCTGGCACGTCCTGGTCGAGAAGCCGCTGGCCACCACGCTGGCGGACGGGGAGCGGATCCGGGACGCGGCGGTGACGGCGGGCCGGGTCGCGGCCGTGGCGGAGAACTACCCGCACATCGCAGCGGTCCGGGCCGCCCGCGACGCGATGGCGTCGGGGCAGGTCGGGGACGTGCTCACGCTGCGTTCGACCCGCGCGTTCACGCTGGACGGGGTGTGGCTGCGGGACGGGTGGCGCCGGGGTGGCGGCCCGTCAGGGGGCCTGCTGCTGGACCAGGGCACCCACCACACCAGCCTGCTCCGGTTCCTCGGCGGCCCCGTCACCGAAGTGTCCGCCCAGGCCAGCACACCGGCGCCGGCCGGTGCCCCCGGAACGGACGGCCGCGGGCGGGTGGACACGCTCCTGCTGACCCTCCGGTTCGCCTCCGGCCTGGCCGCCCAGTCGCTGTACTCGTGGACCGCCTTCCCGCTGATCGCCGAGGCCGAAGGCACCGTGGTCGGCTCCCGGGGACGCCTCGAGATCCGGGTCGATTACAACACCCGCGCGGGCGGCGCCTTCCTCTGCGACGCGGACCACGCGGAAGGCCGGCTCATCTCCCCGCCCGAGAACTACTACGACAGCCACACCTTGATCGTCGAAGACTGGGTGGCGGCCATCCGGTCCGGCGGGACGCCGCTGGTCAGCGTGCACGACGGGCTGGCCGACCTGGCCGTGGTGCTGGCCGCCGGCCGCTCGCTGGACCACGGGGGACGTCCCGTCGAAGTAGCTGAGGAGACCACGTGACCAGCTCACCGTTCGACCTGACCGGGCGGCGGGCGCTGGTCACCGGGTCCACCCGCGGCATCGGCGCGGCCATCGCGGCCGGGCTGGCCCAGGCGGGCGCGACCGTGGTCCTGCACGGCCGGGACCAGGCCCGGGTCGATCAGGCCCGCGAGGAGCTGCGGGCCGAGGTGCCCGGCGCCGACGTCCGCGGCTGTGCGTTCGACGTGGCCGATTCCGGCGCGATCATCGCCCAGGCGCGGCGGCTGGACGCCGAGCTGGGCGGGATCGACGTGCTGGTCAACAACGCCGGCATGCAGTTCCGCGCGCCGCTCACCGAGTTCCCGCTGGACGCCTGGAACCAGGTCGTATCGGTCAACCTGACCAGCTGCTTCGTGCTCGGCCAGGAACTGGCCCGGGGCATGCTGGACCGTGGTCACGGCAAGATCATCAACGTCTGCTCGCTGCAGACCCAGCTGGTCCGGGCGACCACTTCGGCCTACGCGGCGGCCAAGAGCGGGCTGGGTTCGCTGACCCGGACCATGTGCGCGGAGTGGGCCGCGGGCGGTATCCAGGCCAACGGCCTGGCCCCCGGCTACATCGGCACCGACCTGAACGCCGCGCTGGTCGGGGACGAGGAGTTCAGTGCCTGGGTGCGCGGCCGGACCCCGGCCGGCCGCTGGGGGGACCCGGCCGACCTGGCCGGCCCCGCGGTGTGGCTGGCTTCGAGCGCGTCCGACTTCGTGAACGGGCAGGTCATCTACGTCGACGGCGGCATCACCGCGGTGCTGTGAGGAGTGGGGAAAACGGTGCCCAGCCAGCCTGACGTCCGCACCCTGCGCATCCACGGCCGCGACGACCTGCGCCTGGACCGGGACCCGGCGCCCGTCGCGGCGTCCGGCGAGGCGCTGGTCGACGTCGGCTTCGGCGGGGTGTGCGGCTCGGACCTGCACTACTGGCGGGACGGCGCGGTCGGCAACTCGGTGCTCCGGGCCCCGATGATCCTGGGGCACGAGGTGGTCGGGCGGGTCGCCGTGGCCGCCACCGACGGTTCCGGGCCGCCCGCCGGGCAGGCGGTGGCGGTCCACCCGGCCCGCAGCTGCGGGCACTGCCCCTGGTGCATCAGCGGCCGGGCCAACCTGTGCCCCGACACCCGCTACCTGGGCAGCGCGGCCCACACGCCGCACACCGACGGCGGGTTCGCGGACCGGATCGCGGTGCCGTCCGCCCGGCTGATCCCGCTCCCGGACACCCTGGACCTGCGCCGGGCCAGCCTGGCCGAGCCGGCCGGGATCGCCTGGCACGCCCTCGACCGGGCCGAGGCGGTCGGCGCCCCGGTCGCCGGCGCGCACGTGCTCGTGATCGGCGGTGGCCCGATCGGCCTGCTGGTCGCCGCGGTGGCCCGCTACCGGGACGCGGCCTCGGTCACCGTGGCCGACGTGCAGGACCATCCGCTGGCCGTGGCGGCCGCGCTCGGCATGCGCGCGGTCCACGCCCGCGACCTGCCCGACGGCGCCGCCCCCGCCGGCGCCAACCCCCCCGCCGGCGCCAACTCCCCCGCCGGCGCCAACCCCGCCGCCGGCCCCCACCCCTCCGGCCCCAACCCGGCGGACCACGATAACAGCAAGATAATTGAGGCGCCGGACATTGTGGTCGAGTCGTCCGGCACGGTGCCCGGCCTGGGCAGCGCGATCCGGTCCGCGCGCCCGGGTGGCACGGTGGTGGCCGTGGGCCAGGTCCCGGCCGGGGACATCGCCGTCCCCGCCAGCTTGTGTGTCGCGCGCGAGCTGACTTTGACCGGATCACTACGTCTGCTTGAGATCGAACGTTCCGTGGCCTTCCTGGCCGACCCGCGCGCGCTGGTCGATCCGATCATCACCGACGTGTTCCCGGCCGGCCGCGCGGCCGAGGCGTTCGCGGTGGCCGCCGACCCGGCCCGCTCCAGCAAGGTCCTGCTGGACTTCTCGGCGGGGCACGCCTCGTGACGGTCCTGCTGGCGGGCGAAATCATGGCCGTGCTGCGGGCCCGGCAGCCGCTGCGGCTGGGCGGTCAGGTCAACCTGTCGGTCGCCGGGTCCGAAGGCAACGTGGCCATCGGGATGGCCCGCCTCGGCGTCCCGGTCCGCTTCGCCGGGCGGGTCGGCGCCGACGAACTGGGCGCGCTGGTGCTGCGTACGCTGCGGGCCGAGGCGGTCGACGTGTCCGTGTGCCGCACCGACCCCGACGCCCCGACCGGGTTGTTCCTGCTCGAACCGGGACCGGGCGGCCGCAGCCGGGCCATCTACCACCGGCGCGGCTCGGCCGGGTCGAAGTTCGGCCCCGCCGACGCCGACGCGGCCTGGAGCCCGGACGTGGACCTGCTGGTGGTCAGCGGGATCACTCCGGCCCTCAGCCCGCAGGCGCGGCAGGCCACCGAACGGCTGATCGAATTGGCCCGCGCGGCCCGGGTACCGGTGGCGTTCCTGATCAACCACCGGACCGCGCTGTGGCTCGCGGCGGAGGAGGCGGCCCAGGTGCTTGCGCCGCTGGCCGCGCAGGCCACCGTGGTGCTGGCCTCCGAGGCCGAGCTGGCCCTGATCGGCGGGGCGGGGGCGACCGAGGCGGAGGCCGCGGCGTCGCTCCGGGCCGCGGGAGTGAGCGAGGTGGTCATCACCCGCGGGGCCGCCGGCGCGACCTGCTGGGCCGGGGAGGAAACCTTCGATCAA
>DASWVA010000336.1:0-3229 GCA_036401415.1 Streptosporangiaceae bacterium | reverse complement strand
ATGGCTGGCTCTACACCGGCTCGGCCGCGCTGGTCCTGCCGGCCGGGCTGCTCGGCTGCACCGGGGCCATCCTCGCCCTGGCCAACGCCGAGCCGGAGCTGTGCCTGGCGGTGTTCGGCGGCAGCGCGGACGCCCAGCGGCAGCTGACCCCCAGCCACCTGGCCGCCAGCGGCAGCTTCCCCGACGGCCTCAAGCACCTGGTGGCGGAGCGGTTCGGTACCTCCGAGCGGTCCCGGATGGGCCGCTCCTCCTAGCCGGGCGCTGGGTCAGACTTCCAGCGCGGCGGCCAGGTCGTCGTCCACCACCAAGGAGATCTTGCCCCTGGTGTGACCTTCGGCCACCACCTGGTGGGCGCGGGCCGCGTCCCGCCAGGAGTACCGGTGTGACACCTCGACCGACAGGGTGCCGTCGTCGAACCAGGGGGCCAGCCGGATCAGGCGGCTGCCGCGGGCCGCGCCGTTGTAGTGCCGCCAGGTCACCCGGTCCGCGTCCGGGTGGTCGCCGTTGACCGGCGTCGCGATCACGGCGCCGTCCCCAGCCGCGCGGGCCGCGCCCGCCAGCGCCGGGATCGCGGTGGCCAGCACCTTGGCCGCGCCGCCGTCGATGGACTTGCGCACCTGGTCCGGCCAGTCCGGCCGGGTGTGGTCGACCACCACCGCCGCCCCGAGACGGTGCACGAACTCGTGGTGCTGCGGGCTGGCCGTGGCCACCACGGTCGCGCCGAGCGCCCGCGCGATCTGCACCGCGAAGTGGCCGAGGCCGCCCGCCGCCGCCGTGATCAGCACCTGGTCGCCGGGACCGACGTTCAGCTCGTCGGTCAGGCCCTGCTCGGCGGTGAGCGCGTTGATCGGCACGGCGCCCGCGTCGGCCATGCTCAGGCCGGACGGGACCGGGGCCAGCTGTTCCACCGGGCAGACCACGTACTCGGCGTAGCACCCGGTCAGACCGGGATAGCCGTAGACCGGCGTGCCGTCGCTGAAGGACGCGAACTCGCCGCTGCCGCCCTCCACCAGGCCGGCGAACTCCCCGCCCGGGATGTAGGGGAGCGACCCCCCGGAGTGGCCTGCCCGCCGGCCGACGTCCCACGGGCCGACCCCCGCCGCCATCACCCGGACCAGGATCTCCTCCGGCCCCGGTTCCGGCCGGGCCACCTCTTCGAGCTCCATGACCTCTGGACCGCCGAACCCGTGCACTCTGATCGCCAGCATGGTCTCACCGTACTGGGGTCTCAGTCCCCGGGGGCCGCACTGAACCGCAGTACCCCGTCGTCGATCCGGCCGTGCCGCAGCATCACCACGTCGCTGAGGTAGCTCGTGCCCAGCCGCCAGGGCCGCCGGGACCCGGATTTGGGGAACTCGTGCATGGACCGCCGGATGTAGCCGGCCGCGAAGTCGAGCAGCGGCCGCTCCGTCACCCGCGGGTCGTCGCTGACCGGCACGCACACCTCGTAGCCGTGCCGGTCCATGTACCGGAGCAGGCGGCACACGTACTGACTGACCAGGTCGGCCTTGAGCGTCCAGGACGCGTTGGTGTAGCCGATGGTGAGCGCGAAGTTCGGCACGCCGGCCAGCATCATGGCCTTGTAGGCCATGGTCGACGGCAGGTCCACGTCGCGGCCGTCCACGGTCAGCCGGATGCCGCCCAGAGCCAGCAGCTGCAGGCCGGTCGCGGTGACCACGATGTCCGCCGCGATCTCCTGACCGGACTCCAGCCGCACCCCGTGCCTGGTGAACGCCGCGATCCGGCCCGTGGCCACCGTGGCTCTCCGGTCCCGGATGGCCCGGAACAGGTCGCCGTCCGGGATCAGGCACAGCCGCTGGTCCCACGGGCCGTACTCCGGCCGGAAGTGGGTGTCGACGTCATACCCGGCGGGCAGCTGCCTGACCGTCATGCCGCGGATCCAGCGCCGCATCATCTGCGGCCGGCGCTGGCTGAGCTGGTAGATCAAGGTGGAGACGAGCACGTTCTTCCACCGCGTCAGCGTATAGGCCTGCCGGGTGCCGACCAGCTTCCGGAGGTTCAGGTCGATCGGGTCCACGGCGGGCGCGCTGATGATGTAGGTCGGTGAACGCTGCACCATCGTCACGTGCGCCGCGGTCTCGGCCAGGGCGGGCACCAGCGTCACCGCGGTGGCGCCGCTGCCGATCACCGCGACCCGCCGCCCGGCGTAGTCCAGGTCCGCCGGCCAGTGCTGCGGGTGCACGACCGGGCCTTCGAAGTCGCCGATTCCCGGCAGCTCGGCCCGGTACCCGTGGTCGTAGCGGTAGTACCCGGTGCACACGAGCAGAAAGCGGCAGCGGTAGGTGGTCACGGTCTGCTGGTCACCCGCGGCCTCGCCGGCTGGGTCGCCGGGGCGCGTGGCCGTCACCGTCCACTGCCGGTCCGCGCCCGACCAGGATGCCTGGGTGACCCGGTGCCCGAAGCGGATGTGCCGGTCGATCCCCGCCTCGGCCGCCGTGTCCCGGACGTAGCGCAGGATCGAGGGACCGTCCGCGATGGCCCTGGCCCCGGTCCACGGCCGGAACCGGTAGCCCAGCGTCTGCATGTCGGAATCGGAGCGCACGCCCGGGTACCGGAAGAGGTCCCAGGTGCCCCCGGTGCTGTCCCGGCTCTCGAGGATGGCGTAGGTCCGGCCCGGGAACGCCCGCTGCAGATGGCAGGCGGCGCCGATGCCGGACAGGCCCGCTCCCACGATCAGCACGTCGACGTGCTCGCCCATCTGGTGACCACCCCCGCTCTAACCTACGCACCAGTAACATAGAGACAGTACGCCGTCCACCGGGCCGCGTCGAGGCCGTGGATACGTCCGCGCAGCGGAGCAATTTGGTCTGGTTTATCGCTCAATGCGGATCTAACCTTCGCTGATTGGTGAAGAAATACTGCCCAAGTTGTGCAATCGACGAACAATGGGGAAGGGCATTTCTGTATTAATGACTCCCAACGCCGGGAGACCCTGGTGGCTCAAGCAGTGTGGTGGCAGATCCCTCGCCGAGCGACTCAGGCTGCGCTGCTCGTGGCCGGCGTTCTGGCCGTCCTCGTCCTCTTCTCCCGCCCGGCCCACGCGGACACCTCACCGGTCTCCTCATTGGCCTCCTCGCGGCCAGCCGCCTCGGGTCTCGTCCCGAGCACGTCCCCCAGGGCCCCGGCGCCCACTTCCACCGCGCCGGCCGCCCCGCTGACGTCTCCGGCCGCCGCCCCCGCCCGTCTGGTTCGGCCCGGAGGCGGCGCG
>DASWVA010000335.1:0-2422 GCA_036401415.1 Streptosporangiaceae bacterium | reverse complement strand
GGCGGCCCCAGTGATCCTTTCGGTGATGAGGGCTCGTACCCGACCGGCCCGGCCTACGCCTACCCGCCGCCGCCGGCCTACGACCCCGGCCCGCCGCCGCCGGCCTACGACTCCGGCCCGCCGCCGCTGTCCTACGACCCGCAGGCCGCCTACCGGCAGGCGCCCACCTATGACCGGCCGTCCCATGACGATGCGACCAGCTACGAGGGCGTGGCCAGTTACGACGCCCCGCTCAGTTACGACGCCCCGCCTCGTTACGAGGGTGCGCCCAGCTACGAAGCCCCGCCCAGTTACGAAGCCCCGCCCAGCTACGACGGGCCGGCCTACGGCACCCCGCCCGCGGGCTTCGACCCCGCCCCGCCGGCGTCCCCGCCGGAGCCCGAATTCGCCTATCAGGGTGCCGCGGACGACGGTCAGCCCCCCCACGTGTCCATCGTGCTGCCCTGCTACAACGAGCAGGACCACGTGCTGCGTGAACTGGAGCGGATCAGCCGGGCTATGGACGGCAGCGGGGTGCCGTACGAGCTGATCGCGGTGGACGACGCCTCGACCGACGCCACGCTGGACCGGCTCAAGCTGGCCGAGCCGAACCTGCCGCGGCTGAAGGTCGTGCACTTTCCCCGCAACGGCGGGGCCGGGACCGTCCGCCGGATCGGCACCCAGCAGGCCCAGGGCGACATCGTGGTCTGGACCGACGCCGACATGACCTACCCGAACGAGCGCATCCCCGAGCTGGTGGCCATGCTCGAGGATGATCCCGCCATCGACCAGGTGGTGGGCGCGCGGACCAGCGAGGAAGGCACCCACAAGTTCGCCCGGGTCCCGGCCAAGTGGTTCATCCGCAAGCTGGCCGAGAGGCTGACCAACTCCGAGATCCCGGACCTGAATTCGGGGCTGCGGGCCTTCCGCCGCCAGGTCGCCCTGCCGTACCTGCGGCTGCTGCCCGCCGGGTTCTCCTGCGTCACCACGATCACGCTGGCGTTCCTGTCCAACCAGCACGGCGTGCAGTACGTGCCGATCGACTACGCGAAGCGGGCCGGGGTGTCGAAGTTCCGTTTCGTCTCCGACGCCTACCGGTACATCCTCCAGGTGCTCCGCATGGTGATGTACTTCAACCCGCTCAAGGTCCTCATGCCGGTCGCGCTGTTCCTGCTCGGCCTGGGCCTGCTCAAGGGGATCTACGACATGGTGGTGCACCCGTTCTACTTCGCCATCGACACCGTGCTGATCTTCCTGACCGGGCTGATCATCGCGTCGATGGCGCTGCTGGCCGACCTGATCGTGCGATCCCGCGGCGACACCTGACCGTGCGGATCGCGCTGATCGGCCCGGCGCACCCCTACAAGGGGGGTGGCGCCCGGCACACCACCGAACTGGCCCGCCAGCTGGCCGGGGCCGGGCACGACGTGGTGCTCGAATCCTGGCGCCGGCAGTACCCGGCGGCCCTGTACCCGGGCGGGCGCCAGACCGTCGAGGTGCCCGAGGGCGACCTGTTCGCGGCCACCCGCCGTGACCTGTCCTGGCGGAACCCGGTGGGCTGGGCCGCCGCGGGCCGGCGCCTCCGGGACCGGGACCTGGTGGCGTTCGCGCTGCTCATCCCGCCCCAGGCCGTCCCGTACCTGGGCATCCTGGCGGGCCTGGGCGGGGTCAGGGGCGCGGCCGGCCGCCGCTGCGGGCCGCGGACCGTGGTCATCTGCCACAACGTGCTGCCGCACGAGCGCCGTCCGGGCGACGAGCAGCTGACCCGGCGGCTGCTGCGCACGGCGGGCGCGGCGCTGACCCACTCGGCCACCGAAGCGGCCCTGGCCCGCTCGCTGGCCCCGGGCGCACGGGTCGAGGCCGCCCCGATGCCGCCGCACCTGCCGGCCGCCGTCCCCGCGGTACCGCGGGCCGGTCATGCCGCCCACCATGGTCTAACGGTCTCTCCCCGCGCCCCCGGCGCGGGCTCGTGCCGGCTGCTGTTCTTCGGCATCGTGCGCCCGTACAAGGGGCTGGACGTGCTGCTGCGGGCCATGGCCCGGGGGCCGGAGCACGTGACGCTGACCGTGGCGGGGGAGTTCTGGGGCCAGGCCGAGGTGGGGACCCGCGCCCTGATCGAGCGGCTGGGGCTGACCGGCCGGGTCACCCTGCGGCCCGGCTACGTGCCCGCCGACGAGATTCCCGGGCTGTTCGAGGGGGCCGACGCGCTGGTGCTGCCGTACCGCTCCGCGACGTCCTCGCAGAACGCCTGGCTCGGGTTCGAGTACGGTGTGCCGGTGGTGGTGACCCGGGCCGGCGCGCTTGCCGACGCGGTCCGCGACGGCGTGGACGGCGTGGTGTGCGAGCCCGGGGACGAGGACGGCCTGCTCCGGGCGCTGGTCCGGATCAGCGCGCCGGGGGAGGTGCAACGGCTGCGTTCGGCCGTGCGGGCGGCCGATCCCGG
>DASWVA010000334.1:0-1607 GCA_036401415.1 Streptosporangiaceae bacterium | reverse complement strand
CCGAGGAGCATGCCGGGGTAGGCCGCGCGTCCTCGTGCGCCGACGACCAGCAGCGTGGCGCCGGCGGCCTGCGACAGCAGCGCCGGGCCACCCGGGCCCTCGACCACGTGCTCACTCATTGGCACGTCGGGGAACCCGGTGCGGATCTCAGCGATCACCTCTTGCAGCACGCGCAGCGTGTCGGCCCGGGGGTCGGCGCCTGGCGGTACCCGGGTGATGTAATTCGGCCAACGCCAGGTGGCCACCGCCCTCAGTTCCGCGCCGGTCAGCCGGGCCTGCTCCGCCGCCCAGCGCACCGCGTCGCGGCTGCCGGCCGAACCGTCCACCCCGACGACGATCACTGGCGTGGCCGGGGCCGTCACGGGGCGTTCCCGGTCTCGTAGGACTTCGGCTGGTCCGGCTGGTCGTGCCGGAGTGGGTTGAGCCGCCACCAGAGCAGGAACAGCACCCCCACGATGAGCATTCCGATGCCCATCCACAGGTTGATGTTGATGTGGCTGGCCTTGGCCAGGTTTGCTGATGAGGTGAAGAAGCCCGCCACGGTGAGCATGATCCCGTAGAGGACGAAAAGCCCGCCGATTATCGACCGCAGGTCGAACAGCCGGGCCGCGGCTGACTGCGGTGTATCGGTATCGGTATCGGTGTCTGGCGTCTGGGACATCGCGTGTTCCTCCCTACGAGAAGACGATCGACAGCACGACGACGATGGCGAGCGCGACGCCGCCCAGCAGCTTGGGTGACGCCCACCAGGGCGGCCTGGCCACGGTCGCGGGATCGGGCGCGTCCGGGTTGGGCACGCCCCAGACCAGGCCGCCAAGCTGGGAGACCGGCTTGGGCTTGGTCACCATGCTGACGATCACCGTGACCACGAGGTCAGCCACGAAGGCGGTGATCGCCCCGTAGAAGTTGAGCATCTGCGCGTTGATCGTGGCGTGGGTCGGGTCGTAGTGCTGACCCGGGTAGAAGTAGCCGATGTGGTAGCCGGCGAAGTGCATGACCCCCGCGCCGATCGTCCCCGCCGCCAGCCCGAAGACCCCGGCCCAGGGCGTGGTCCGCTTCCAGAACATGGCCACGATGAACGTGGCGAACAGCGGCGCGTTGAAGAACGAGAACAGCAGCTGGATGTAGTTCATGATGTTGCTGTAGCCGGAGGCGATGAACGCCGTGCCGATCCCGATCACGATGCCGACGACCGTCACCACCCGGCCGACATTCAGGTAGTACCGGTCCCGCCGGCCCCTCCTGATGTAGGTCTGCCAGATGTCGTAGGTGAAGACGGTGTTGAACGAGCTGACGTTGGCCGCCATGCCCGCCATGAAGGCGGCCAGCAGGCCGGCCAGGGCCACGCCGAGCGCCCCGTTGGGCAGGTACTTGCCCATCAGCAGCGGAATCGCGTCGTTGTACGAAGCGCCCTTGGGCGTGCCCAGCTTGGGGATGACGACGACCGCGATCAGGCCCGGGATGATGGTCAGGGCGGGGATGAAGATCTTCGGGTACGCCCCGATCAGCGGCGTCCGCTGGGCTGCGGACAGGTCCTTGGCCGACAGGGCCCGCTGCACCTCGGCGAAGTTCGTGGTCCAGTAGCCGAACGACAGGACAAAGCCCAG
>DASWVA010000333.1:0-7513 GCA_036401415.1 Streptosporangiaceae bacterium | reverse complement strand
ACCACGTCGGCCTCGGCCAGCAGCTGGCGGCCGCGGACGGTGATGAGCCCCGGATCACCCGGGCCCCCGCCGACCAGGGCCACGCCGGAATGGCGCTGACGGCCGCGCCGGGCGCCGACCGTGCCGGTCTGCAGGCCGGTCACGATCGCGTCGCGCAGGCCGGCGCTGTGCCGGGGGTCGCCGCTGAGCACGCCCACCTGGACCTCGCCGGCCAGGCCGGCCGCGGGAGTCCAGACGCGGGACTCCTGGGCGTCGTCGGCCCGGACCGACCAGATGCGGTGCTGGTCGGCTTCGGCCGTGATCGCGCCGTTGACGGCCGGGTCGTCGGTGCAGGCGCAGACCAGCCAGGCCCCGGCCGTGTCGCCCGGAGCGAACCGGCGGCGTTCCCACTGGATGCGGCCGGACTGGGCCAGGTCCTCCAATGACCCGGTGACCTCGGGTGAGACCACCACCACGGTGGCGCCCGCGTCGAGCAGGGCGGGCACCCGGCGGCCGGCCACCGCGCCGCCGCCGGCCACCAGCACCCGGCGGCCGGTCAGCCGCAGCCCCAGCAGGTACGGCCGGCCGTCAGCCATCGCCGGGCCCACCGGTCAGCACGTCTGTTGGCTCCTCAGTTCTTGTCGCTGACGCCGGCCGAGTCGAACGTCGCCACGTCGCGCAGCGCCCGGGCCGCGCTCTGCACCAGAGGCAGAGCCAGCACCGCCCCGGTTCCCTCCCCCAGACGCAGATCGAGGTCGACCAGCGGGCGCAGCTTCAGGTGACCAAGCGTAGCGGCATGCCCGGGCTCGGTGCTGCGATGACCCGCGAGGCAGGCGCCGGCCGCGTCCGGGGCGATGGCCACCGCGGCCAGGGCGGCCGCGCCGGCGATGACCCCGTCCAGGATGACCGGCACCCGCAAGGCCGCCGCCCCCAGGATGAACCCGGCCAGGGCGGCGTGCTCGTACCCGCCGAACGCGGCCAGCACGCCGACCGGGTCGGCCGGGTCCGGCTGATGCCGGGCCAGGCCCTGCCGGATCGCGGCCACCTTGCGGGCCTGGCCGTCGGCGTCAGCACCGGCGCCGGGCCCGGTCACCACGGTGGGTTCCAGGCCGGTGAACACGCAGATCAGGGCGGCCGAAGCCGTCGTGTTGGCGATACCCATGTCCCCGGTGACCAGGGCCCGGTTCCCGGCCGCGACCAGGTCACGGGCCACCTCGATGCCCACGGCCAGGGCCTGGAGGGCCTGGTCGCGGGTCATGGCTGGGCCCTGGGTGAAGTCCGCGGTGCCGCGGCTGACCTTGCGCGGCAGCAGGCCCGGGGCGGGATCGAGGTCGGCGGCGACGCCGGCGTCCACCACCACCACTTCGGCGCCGGCCTGGGCGGCGAAGGCGTTGACGACCGCGCCGCCGGACAGGAAGTTGGCCACCATCTGCGCGGTGACCTCCTGGGGCCAGGGGCTGACGCCCTGGGCGTGCACGCCGTGGTCGCCGGCGAACACCGCCACCGCGGCCGGCTCGGGCAGCGGCGGCGGGCACTGCCCGGCCAGCCCGGCCAGCCGCACCGACACGTCCTCGAGCACCCCGAGTGAACCGCGCGGCTTGGTCATCCGGTCCTGGCGTTCACGGGCCGCGGCCATGGCCTGCTCGTCCAGCGGGCGGATGGCCGCCACCACCTCTTCCAGCGGGCGCACGGGCTCCGCGCCGGGCAGGCCGCGGCGGCCGTACTCCCCCGCGTGCACGGCCCAGGACACCGGGCGGCGCTGGGCCCAGCGCGCCGCGGCGAGCTCGGGTTCGTCCCCGAACTCGTCCACGTACCCGAGGCACAGGTAGGCGATGACCTCCAGGTGGGCGGGCAGGCCCAGCTCGGCGGCCAGGTCGCCGGGGCCGAAGAAGCTGACCCAGCCGAGGCCGAGACCTTCGGCCCGGGCGGCCAGCCAGAGGTTGGAGGTGGCCAGCACGGCGGAGAACTGGGCGGTCTCGGGCTGGCTGTGCCGTCCCAGCGTGTGCCGCCCGCCGCGGGTCGGATCGCAGGTGACCGCGATGTTGACCGGGGTGCTGAGGATGGATTCGACCTTCAGGTGACCGAAGGCCCGGGCCCGGGCGGCCGGCAGCCCGGCGGCGTACTGGTCCCGGTTGAGGCGGGCCAGCGCGGCGACGCGTTCACGCTGGGCCCGGTCCGTGATCACGATGAAGTCCCAGGGCTGGGAGAAACCGACGGACGGAGCCTGGTGGGCGGCGGTCAGCACCCGGGCCAGCACGTCATCCGGCACCGGGTCGGGCCGGAAACCCTGGCGGACGTCGCGGCGCTCGGCGATGACCCGGTAGACGGCGGCTCGCTGGTCTTCCGGGTAGGCGTGTTCTCCGGTCATGGGACCTCCACGGGAAGGGCGCCGAGCACGCCGGCCAGGGCGGCCGCGAACCGCTCGTTGGTGACCCGGTCGCGCACCGCCACCCGCAGCCAGTCCGGGCCCAGACCGGGGAAAGTGTCGCCACGGCGGACCGCGAAACCGGCCCGGCGCAGCCGTTCCCGGATACCGGGAGACGCAGCGGAGCCGGGACCGTGGCCGGCCGGAGCCGGGACCGGGGGCGCAAAAATTTCGAACAATAGAAAGGACGCCCGGGCGTGCGGCGTCACCGCGGTTCCGGGCAGCCCGGCCAGCTGGGCCGCCCACCGGTCCCGCTCGGCACTCATCGCCGTGGCCCAGGCGGCCGCCTCGGCGGTGGCCCGCGGCGTGCAGCAGGCGGCGACCGCGGCCAGCGCCGGGCCGGACACCGGCCACGGCGGCCGGGGCCGGGCCAGCGCGTCCACGTCGGCCACACCGGCCAGCAGGTAGCCGGCCCGGAGCCCGGCCAGGCCCCAGGTCTTGGTCAGGCTGCGCACCACGATCAGGCCGGGGACGTCCCGGGCGCTGGCCAGGCTCTCCGGTTCGCCGGGCACGCAGTCGGCGAACGCCTCGTCCACGACCAGCGTGCGGCCGGGCCGGGCCAGGGCCCGGATGACGCCGGCCGGGTGCAGAACGGACGTCGGATTGGTGGGGTTCCCGAGGACCACGAGGTCCGCATTTCCCGGAACTTTCCCGGGATCGAGCTCAAACCCAGGCCCGAGGATGACCCGCTCGACGTGATGCCCGGCGGCCCGGAGCGCTGCTTCCGGCTCGGTGAACTGCGGATGCACGACCACCGCGTGGCGGGGCCGGAACGCCCGGGCGATCAGCGTGAACGCTTCGGCACCGCCCGCGGTGACCAGCACTTCGCCGGGCGGGCGGCCGTGACGGCGGGCTACCGCCTCAGTGGCGGCGGCCGGGTCCGGGTAGGCGGCGATGTCGTCGGCGGCGGCCCGGATCACCGCGCGCAGCCAGGGCGGCGGCGTGCCCGGGCGGACGTTCACAGCCAGGTCGGTCAGGCCGTCGGCCAGCTCACGGTCGCCGTGGAAGGCCAGGTCCGGGCGGCCGGCGTCCGCGGGGGCGCCGGGCCCGGGGTCCTCAGTGGCCATGAAGGTGCACATGGTCGTGGTCGTGCGGATGGTCGTGCGGCTGCTGCGGGGCACCAACCCGGTCCGCGAACCCGGGCAGGGCGGTCCGGTACACGCACATGTCGCAGTTCATGCGGATATCCCCGGCCACCGCCTCGGCGTAGCGCTCGGCGACCAGCCCGGCGATCTCGTCGCAGTCCCCGAGCACGTCGGTGACGCGCACGTCCAGGTCCGGGTGGGCGGCGGCGAACTCGGCGGTCTGGTCCGCGACCCGGTCCGGGAGCACCCCCGGGAACAGGAAGTAGCGGGCGACCATGATGTTCCGGGCCCCCAGGCGGCGGCAGCGTTCCAGGCCCTCGGGCACGCTGGGCCGGGCCAGCGAGACGAACGCGGTGTCGGTGAACTCATAATCCCGGCCCTCCCACAGCAGCCGGGCCACCTTGACCATGTCCGCGTTGCCGTCCGGGTCGGTGGTGCCCCGGCCGACGACCAGCACCGCGGGCGGCCCGGTCATGCCCGCCCGGGCGGCATCAGCCCGGGCCGCGTCAACCCGGGCGGCGAGCAGGTCCTGCAGCACCGGGTGCGGGCCGAGCGGGCGCCCGTACCGGACGCTCAGCCCGGGGTGGCGGGTCACCTCGCGGGCGAGCGCCGCGGGCACGTCACCCTTGGAATGGCCCGCCGCGACCAGCATCAGCGGGACTGCGACCAGGCTCCGGTGACCCTGGCCGACCAGGTCGCGGACCGCGTCCCGCAGCGGCGGCTCGGACAGCTCGATGAACCCGCCGGCCACGGACCGCGGAGTGTTCAGCCGGGCGACCCGCCCGGTCAGCGCGGTGAACGCGGCCACGCCCTCGGGGTCCCGGGTGCCGTGCCCGGCGATCAGCAGGCCCGGGGTCACTGGTCACCCCGGGTCGCGGTCCGGGTCATGGTGGGGCGGTTCGGCGTGCCCCGGCTCTGCTTCTGCTCCTGCGCGGCCACCCGCAGCAGGGCGTTGAACGCGGCCGCGGCCACCGCCGACCCGCCCTTCTCGGACTTGTTGCTGAGTGCGGGCAGGCCGCTGCGGCGCAGTGCCTCTTTACTGTCGGCCGCGCCGACGAACCCGACCGGCACGCCGATGACCAGGGCGGGGTTCACGTCCCGCTGCAGGATCTCGGTCAGGGCGGTCGGGGCGCAGCCGATGACCCAGATCGCACCCGGGCCAGCCTCACCGAACGCCAGCCGGGCGGCGGCGGCGGACACGGTGATGCCGACCGTCCGGGCCAGCCGGGCAGCCAGCCCCTCGCCGACCTTGCAGATCACCGGGTAACCGGTGATGCCGGAGGCCACCATGGCCACGTCGGTGACCACCGGTGCGCCGCGGCGGATAGCGGCCACCCCGGCGGCCAGGGCCGCCTCGTCGGCCACCAGGTCGGTGGCGTAGTCGAAGTCGGCGCTGGCGTGGATGACCCGCTCGGTGACCGCGCGGGTCAGCGGGGGCAGGTGGCCCAGATCGATCCGGGACCGCAGGATCCGGTAAGACTCGGCCTCGATCGGGTGCGTCTCGCCGGGGGTGCGCTCACTGGGCGAGGGTTCGAATTCGGTCACGTTTCCTCCCGGGTGGAACCGCCGTCGCCGGCGAGGCGGGCGCGGCGCGGCACCACCACGACAATAGGGTGCACGGTCGGCGAGTGCGGGGTGCGCGGTCATGGCGGGGCCGCCCAGCGATAGTCGCGGGGGGTCACCATCCGGCCGGCCACCAGCGTGGTCCGCGACGATCCGACGATGACCAGGGTGCGCATGTCGACGACGGCCGGGTCGAAGCTGGCCAGCGTGGCCGTCCCCGAAGACTGACCCGGCCGGGTCGCGTCGCGGACCCAGCCCACCGGCGTGCCCGGCGGGCGGCGCCCGGCCAGGATGGCCAGGGCCTTGCGGAGCTGCCAGTCCCGCTCCCGGCTGGCCGGGTTGTAGAAGCACACCACCAGGTCGGCCGCGGCCGCGGCGGTCACCCGGCACTCGATGGCTTCCCATGCGGTGTGCAGGTCGGACAGGGAGATCATGGCGTGGTCGTGCCCGAGCGGCGCGCCGAGCACAGCCGCCGCGGCCAGCGCGGCGGTCACCCCGGGGACGCCGACGACGTCGATCGCGGCGCCGGCCGTTTCCAGGGCCGGGCTGCCCATGGCGTAGACGCCGGCGTCGCCCGACCCGATCAGCGCCACCGCGTGACCTTCGGCGGCGTCGGCTACGGCGGCGGCCGCGCGTTCCTGCTCCTGGCCCAGGCCGCTCGGGCGGACGGTGGTGCCGGGGCGGAGCAGATCTTCGACCTGCCGCAGGTACTGATCCAGGCCGACAACGACGCGGGCGCGGCGGAGTTCTCTGGCGGCGCGCGGCGTGAGGAGGTCGCGGGCGCCGGGGCCGATGCCGACGATGGCCAGGCGGCCCCGCGGGGGGCGGCGGGCGATGGCGACGGTGGCGTGGGCGCTGGCGTGCTTGGGGACGACGAGGTGGTGGGCGGCTTGGCGGTCCGGGTGGTGGGCGGAACGGTGGTCTGCCTGGCCGGCGGCGAGGAGGGCAGCGGCCTCGGCCACGCTGGGGGTGCCGACGGCCCGCCGCACGGTCTCGCTGGGGTGGGGCACCGGGACGCCAGCCAGATCGTGAGCGGAGAACGTGACCAGCGGCCAGCCGCGCTCGCGGACCGCGGCCACCAGGCCTTCCTCATCCGCCTTGAGGTCGGCGGTGGCGGCGGCGCGGACCGAGCGCGGGGACAGGCCCGCGGAGCCGAGGACCTGGTCGATGAGCGCGCTGATCTCGGAGGCCGGGACACCGCGGCTGGCGCCCAGGCCGACGACCAGGGACGGCGGCCGGTAGATGACCGTGGGCCCGGGCCGGGCCGGCGTCAGGCGGTCGGTGACGACGATGGCCGGGACACCCGGCTCAGGACCGCCCGGCACGACGTTCGGAGGCAGCGGCGGCAGCGGCCAGGTCATCTCGGTGCTGAGCGTGACCCGCTGGCCGGACAGGATCGCGGTGCCGACCGCGGCCAGGTCGCTGCCGGGCTCCACGGTGAAGCCCAGGTCGGCGCCGAAGTCATCCAGGGCCACGGTGCCGGTGCTGTCGCTGGCCGTGGTGATCACCGGCTCGCCGCCCAGGACCGCGGTGACCCGGCGGGCCAGGTCGTTGGCGCCCCCCGCATGGGCGCCGGTCACGGGCACGGCGAAGCGGAGCGCCTCGTCCACGCAGACCACGCCGGGGTCGGCGTGCTTGCTGCCGAGCAGCGGGGCGAGCAGGCGCACGGTGGCGCCGACGGCCAGAAAAGCCACCACCGCGTCGGCCTCACCGAACGCCGCGGGCAGCGCGCTGGCGGCGGGACCGTCGTAGCTCCGGGTCTCGTCCGGCCAGGCGGCGGCCAGCCGGGCGGCCGCCGCCCGGCCCGCGGCGGTGACGGCAACCAGGCCGATCACGACGGATCTCCGGCGGGGGCGGCGCGGTCCGCCCAGAGGACGAAGACCGGGTTGAGAGCGGCCAGCCGGAGAGACCCGCCGGGCAGCGCCGAAAGCCGGGACGCCTGCAACTGGGTGCCGCCGGGGGTGTAGCCGAGCCCGGTGAGCAGGTCACAGACCGGGCGGACGCGGTCGACCGAGGCCAGGGTGACCACAACGCGGTCCGGGGTCCCGGCTTCGACCGCCGCCCGGAGCGCGGCGTCGTCCCCCCCGCCGGCGAAGATCGCGTCCGGGGCCGGCAGGCCGGCCAGGGTGGCCAGGACTTCGGGGACGCGGCCAGCGACGACATGGAGCAGGACGCCGTGCCGGGCCGCGTTGCGGCGGATCCGGTCGCACTGGGCCGCATCGGCCTCGACGGCGACGGCCCAGGCGCCGAAGCGGGCGCATTCGACCGCGACGGAACCCGAGCCGGCCCCGATGTCCCAGATCGTGCGGCCCGGTCCCGGGCCCAGCCGGGCCAGGGCCAGCGCGCGGACCTCCGGTTTGGTGATCATCGAGTCGCGGTGGTCGAACTCGGCCTCCGGCAGAGCCCAGGTCGCGGGCGCGCCGGCGTGACCCGCGATCCAGCGCGGACCGGCGAGGTCCCC
>DASWVA010000332.1:0-3099 GCA_036401415.1 Streptosporangiaceae bacterium | reverse complement strand
AGCCGCCTTCCGCTCAGTGGCCGCCACGTGCCGCGGGGCGCGGGTGTCCGGCACCGGTCGGGTCACCGTTGGTCATCCTTCTGTCACGGGGAGGCAGCGCCGCCACTATAGCGGTGCGCACTCCCCGTCACACGCCGACCTCACATCCCGGCGATGAGCTTCTCGACCCGTTCGTCGACCGAGCGGAAGGGGTCCTTGCACAGCACGGTGCGCTGCGCCTGATCGTTGAGCTTCAGGTGCACCCAGTCCACGGTGAAATCGCGCTTTTGCTGCTGCGCCCGCCGGATGAACTCGCCCCGCAGCCGGGCCCGGGTGGTCTGCGGCGGGACCGACTTGGCCTCATAGATGTCCAGGTCCCGGGTGGCGCGGTCCACCGCCCCGTTGCGCTGCAGCAGGTAGTACAGGCCGCGGTTGCGGTGCACGTCGTGGTAGGCCAGATCCAGCTGGGCCACCCGCGGTGAGGACAGCGGCAGGTCGTGCCTGGCCCGGTACCGCTCGATGAGCTGGTACTTGGTCACCCAGTCGATCTCCCGGGCCACCTTGTCCAGGTTCCCGCTCTCGATCGAGTCGAGCGCCCGCTCCCACATGGTCAGCACCCGCTCGGCGGTGGCATCCGCGCCGTTGCGGCTGGTGAACTCCAGCGCCTTGTTCAGGTACTCGCGCTGAATCTCCAGCGCGCTCATCTCCCGGCCGTTGGCCAGCCGGACCCGGCTGCGGCCGGTCATGTCGTGGCTGACCTCACGGATGGCACGGATCGGATTGTCCAGGGTCAGGTCGCGCATGACCGTACCGGCCTCGATCATGCGCAGCACCAGGTCGGTCGAGCCCACCTTGAGCAGCATGGTGGTCTCGCTCATGTTCGAGTCACCCACGATGACGTGCAGGCGGCGGAACCGCTCGGCGTCCGCGTGCGGCTCGTCCCGGGTGTTGATGATCGGCCGCGACCGGGTGGTGGCCGAGGACACGCCCTCCCAGATGTGCTCCGCCCGCTGGCTGACGCAGTAGACCGCTCCCCGGGGGGTCTGCAGCACCTTGCCCGCGCCGCAGATCACCTGCCGGGTGACCAGGAACGGGATCAGGATGTCGGCCAGCCGGCCGAACTCACCGTGCCGGCCGACCAGGTAGTTCTCATGGCAGCCGTAGGAGTTGCCGGCCGAGTCGGTGTTGTTCTTGAACAGGTAGATGTCCCCGGCGATGCCCTCTTCGCGCAGCCGCTTGTCGGCATCGACGAGCAGTCCCTCGAGGATCCGCTCGCCCGCCTTATCGTGCGTGATCAGGTCGATGACGTTGTCGCACTCCGGCGTGGCGTACTCCGGATGGCTGCCCACGTCCAGGTACAGGCGGGCGCCGTTGCGCAGGAACACGTTGCTGCTCCGGCCCCATGACACCACGCGGCGGAACAGGTAGCGCGCCACCTCATCCGGTGACAGCCGCCGCTGCCCACGGAAGGTGCATGTCACGCCGTATTCGTTCTCAAGCCCGAAAATGCGCCGGTCCACAGGGCAAGGCTACGTCCCGCCGGGCCCGACGGCGACATGGGACGCGGTGTCGGCCGTCAATTACCGCGCTGGCCCCCGGCCGGCCCGCCACCGGAGGGCGCCGGCGGCTTCACCACGAGGCGGCGATGTACTTGGTCTCCAGGTACTCCAGCAGCCCGTCGTGACCGCCTTCGCGGCCCAGCCCGGACTGCTTGACCCCGCCGAACGGGGCGGCCGGGTCGGACACCAGGCCGCGGTTGAGGCCGACCATGCCGGTCTCCAGCGCCTGCGACACCCGCAGGCCCCGGCGCAGGTCCTGGGTGTAGACATAGGACACCAGGCCGTACTCGGTGTCGTTGGCCCACGACAGCACTTCTTCTTCGCCGGTGAACGCGATGATCGGGGCGACCGGGCCAAAGATCTCCTGGCCGGCGATCGCGGCCGACGCCGGCACCTGGTCGATGACGGTCGGCTCGTAGTAGTAACCGCGCCGCCCCGGAGCCGAGCCACCCAGCACGATCCGGCCGCCGTCGCCGCCCACGCCCTCGACCAGGCCGGCCACCTTGCTCCGGGTCGCCTCGTTGACCAGAGGCCCCACGTCGGTGGAGTCCTCCAGGCCGGGGCCGACGGTGAGCTTGCCGAACCGGTCGGCCAGCCGGGCCGTGAAGTCGGCCGCCACCGCCTCGTGCACGTAGAACCGGTTGGCCGCGGTGCAGGCCTCGCCGCCGTTGCGCAGTTTGGCGATCAGCGCGCCCTCGATGGCCGCGTCCAGGTCAGCGTCATCGAACACGATGAACGGCGCGTTGCCGCCCAGCTCCATCGAGCAGCTCAGCACGGTCTCCGCGCCCTGGCGCAGCAGTTGCCGGCCGACCTCGGTGGATCCGGTGAACGACAGCTTGCGCACCCGGGGGTCGGCCATCATGGCCGCGACCACCGGCCCCGGCCGGGACGTGGGCACCACGTTGACCACCCCGGCCGGCACCCCGGCCTCCTCCAGCAGGGCCGCTACGGCCAGCGCGGTCAGCGGCGTGTCCTCAGCCGGCTTGAGCACGACCGAGCAGCCCGCGGCCAGGGCCGGCCCGAGCTTCCGGGTGGCCATCGCGGCCGGGAAGTTCCAGGGCGTAACCAGGATCGACACCCCGATCGGCTGCCGGGTGACCAGGATCTTGTTGGCCGCGACCGGCGCGGTGGTCAGGTTCCCGTCGATCCGTACGGCCTCTTCGGCGTACCAGCGGAAGAACTCCGCGGCGTAGGTCACCTCGGCCCGTGCGTCCTTCAGCGCCTTGCCGTTCTCCGCGGTCATGAGCCGGGCGATGGCCTCCGCGCGGCTGGTCATCAGCTCGAACGCCCGGCGCAGGCATTCGGCCCGCTGCCGGGGCGGGGTCGCCGCCCACTCGGGCAGCGCTGCGTAGGCGGCGCCCACCGCCTCCAGCCCGTCCTGCTCGGTAGCGTCCGCCACTTCCGCCAGCGGCGCCTCGGTGGCGGGATCGATCACCTCGAGGCGGCCGCCGCGGCCGCTGCTCCACTCACCCCCGATCAGCAGGCCGGTGGGCACGTCGATACCGGTCAGGGAAGCCAGGTCACTGCTCATGCACCCAGGCTATATCGGCTCCATCACGCA
>DASWVA010000331.1:0-6803 GCA_036401415.1 Streptosporangiaceae bacterium | reverse complement strand
CGAGTTCACCGCGTTTTGCGAGGAACTGGCGGAGACGTACCAGGTGTGCCGCGTGACCTGCCCGGCCTGGCCGGAGCGGGGGCCCGTGGTGCGGGCCCGGCTGTGGCTGACCGGGGCCGCGGCCGCGGGCCTCGCCGCGGGGCTGGAGCTGCTCGGCGTCAGCGCCCCCGGCCGTCTGTGATGTCGCCACCCACGATCAGAGCCAGATGCGAAGGACTTGTGCATGAGCCGTGTCGCCCACCCGGCGGGACCGCGTTACGCCGACGTGCTGCCGGCCGACCATCCGCCCGCCGCGCCCGCCGACCTGAACGACCTGTCCGCCGCGATCTGGCCGCGTGGTGCGCGCCGTGAGGACGGTGTGCTGCACGTCGGCGGAATGGACGTGCGCGAGCTGGCCGGGACGTACGGCACGCCGCTGTTCGTGTGCGACGAGGCCGACCTGCGCAGCCGGTGCGCGGACTACCGGGATGCGTTCGGCCCCGACGCCGGGGTGTTCTACGCGGCCAAGGCGTTCTGCTCCAAGGCCGTGCTGCGCTGGGTCAGTGACGAGGGCCTCGGCGTGGACGTGTGCACCGGTGGCGAGCTGGAGGTGGCCCTGGCCGCCGGGGTGGCGCCGGAGCTGATCACGCTGCACGGCAACAACAAGTCGGTGGCCGAGCTGACCCGCGCGGCCGGCGCCGGGGTGGGGCACATCGTCCTGGACTCCTTCGAGGAGATCGCCCGGCTGATCCTGGTCGTCAACCCGGACGGGATGACGCCGCCCGCCCGCAGGCCCCGGGTCCTGGTCCGCGTGACCACCGGCGTCGAAGCTCACACCCACGAGTTCATGGCCACCGCCCACGACGACCAGAAGTTCGGCTTCTCGCTCTCCTCCGGCGCGGCCGACGAGGCGGTGCGGCGGGTCGTGGCCAGCCAGGACCTCGAGCTGGCCGGGCTGCACTCACACATCGGGTCGCAGATCTTCGACACCGCCGGATTCGAGGTGGCCGCGCAGCGTGTGCTCGAGCTGGCCGTCCGCATCCGGGACGAGCACGGCGTGGAGATCGAGGAGCTGGACCTGGGGGGCGGGTTCGGCATCGCCTACACCGACGAGGACGATGCGCCCGAGGTCAAGGTGCTGGCTCAGAGCATCCGGGACATCGTGGACCGGCAGTGCCGGGGAGCCGGGCTGAGCCGCCCGCGGCTCACGGTCGAGCCGGGCCGCGGCATCGCCGGGCCGGGCACGATTACGATCTATGAGGTCGGGACGATCAAGGACGTGGACGGTCTGCGCACGTACGTCAGTGTGGACGGGGGCATGAGCGACAACATCCGCACCGCGCTGTACGACAGCTCGTACACCTGCGCGCTCGCGTCCCGCGCCTCGGACGCCCCGCCCATGCTGTCCCGGGTCGTGGGCAAGCACTGCGAGAGCGGGGACATCGTGGTCCGGCACACCTACCTGCCGTCCGACCTGGCCCCCGGGGACCTGATCGCGGTGGCCGCGACCGGCGCGTACTGCCGGTCGATCTCGAGCAACTACAACCACGTGCCCCGGCCCGCCACCGTCGCGGTCCGGGACGGGGCGGCCCGGGTCATCGTCCGCCGCGAGACCCTCGACGATCTGCTGCGGCTGGACGTGGGATGACCGGGGAAGTGAAAATCCTGAAGATCGCGCTGCTCGGCTGCGGCTCGGTCGGCTCCCAGGTGGCGCGGCTGCTCCGGGAACAGGGCGACGACCTGGCCGTCCGGACCGGAGCCCGGCTGGAGCTGGCCGGCATCGCGGTCCGCCGCCCGCAGCATCGGCGGGACGCGGCCATCGACCGGTCCCTGCTCACCGCGGACGCCATGGAGCTGGCCACCCGGCCGGACATCGACATCGTGGTCGAGGTGATCGGCGGTATCGAGCCGGCCCGGGCGCTGCTGCTGGCCGCGATGAAGGCGGGCAAGTCCATAGTCACCGCGAACAAGGCCCTGCTGGCCGAGGACGGGGCCGAGCTGCACGGCGCGGCTCGCGAGCACGGCGCCGACCTGTACTACGAGGCCGCGGTGGCCGGCGCGATCCCGCTGCTGCGCCCGCTGCGCGAGTCGCTGGCCGGGGACCGGGTCCGCCGCGTGCTCGGCATCGTCAACGGCACCACCAACTACGTCCTGGACCGGATGGACACCTCCGGTGCCGGCTTCGCCGAGGCGCTGGAGGAGGCCCAGTCCATGGGCTACGCCGAGGCCGACCCGACCGCGGACGTCGAGGGGTTTGACGCCGCCGCCAAGGCGGCCATCCTGGCCGGCCTGGCCTTCCACACCGCGGTCACCGCGGCCGACGTGCACCGCGAAGGCATCACCGACGTCACCACGGCCGACATGGCCAGCGCCCGGGCGCTGGACTGCGTGGTCAAGCTGCTGGCCATCTGCGAGCGGTCACCGGACGGCGTCTCGGTCCGGGTGCACCCGGCCATGATCCCGCGCTCGCACCCGCTGGCCGCGGTGGGCGGTGCTTACAACGCGGTGTTCGTGGAGGCCGAGTCGGCGGGCCGGCTGATGTTCTACGGCGCGGGCGCGGGCGGCACGCCGACCGCCAGCGCGGTGCTCGGCGACCTGGTCGCGGTGGCCCGGAACCGGGTGGCCGGTATCCGCGGGCCCGACGCCACCACCTACGCGGGCCTGCCGGTGATGCCGATGGGCCAGACGCTGACCCGCTACCACGTCTCGATCGACGTCGCGGACCGGCCCGGGGTGCTGGCCCGGGTGGCCGACGCGTTCGCCCGGCACGGCGTGTCCATCCGGGCCGCCCGCCAGGAGGCCCGCGGGGACGACGCGCAGCTGATCATCGTGTCCCATCAGGCCCGGGACGCGGCGCTGGCCGCCACGGTCAGCGAACTGGAATCACTCGACGCGGTCCGTTCCGTGGCCAGCGTGATGCGGGTCGAAGGCGAGGAGCAGTCACCATGACCGAACCAGGCGTCCGCACCCAGGACATCAGCCCACCGGGCGACAACCCGCGCATCAAAAACCCTGTTGATCACTTTAGTCACACCGGTCCCGTCAGCCTGGGCAGCCCGACCGGCCGCGCCTGGCGCGGCGTGATCGCCGAGTACCGGGACCGGCTCCCGATCGGCGAGGCGACCCCGGTCATCACCTTGTTCGAAGGGGGCACGCCGCTGCTGCCCGCGCCGGTGCTGTCCGCGCGCACCGGCTGCGACGTCTACCTCAAGGTCGAGGGGCTGAACCCGACCGGCTCGTTCAAGGACCGGGGCATGACCGTGGCCATCAGCGCGGCCGCCGGGCGCGGGGCCCAGGCCGTGATCTGCGCGTCCACCGGCAACACCAGCGCCAGCGCCGCGGCCTACGCGTCCCGGGCCGGGATGACCTGCGCCGTGCTGGTGCCGCAGGGCAAGATCGCCATCGGCAAGCTGGCCCAGGCACTGGTCCACGGGGCCACGCTGCTGCAGGTCAGCGGCAGCTTCGACGACTGTCTGGAGGTCGCCCGCAAGCTGTCCGCCGAGTACCCGGTGGCCCTGGTCAACTCGGTCAACCCGGACCGGATCCAGGGCCAGAAGACGGCCGCGTTCGAGATCGTCGACGCGCTCGGCGACGCGCCGGACGTGCACTGCCTGCCGGTCGGCAACGCCGGCAACATCACCGCCTACTGGATGGGTTACCAGGAGTACCTCCGGGACGGCCGGTCCACCCACGGGCCGCGGATGTTCGGCTTCCAGGCCAGCGGGGCGGCGCCGATCGTGACCGGCGAGCCGGTGCGGCAGCCGCAGACCATCGCCACCGCGATCCGGATCGGCAACCCGGCCTCCTGGCGGTTCGCGGAGCAGGCCCGGGACGAGTCCGGCGGCCTGATCAGCTCGGTCACCGACCGGGAGATCCTGGCCGCCTACCGGATCCTGGCCCGGGACGAGGCGGTGTTCGGCGAGCTGGCCTCGTCGGCCAGCGTGGCTGGCCTGCTGCGGTCGCGCGACGCGGGCCTGATCCCGCCCGGGTCCCGGGTGGTCTGCTCGATCACCGGCAACGGGCTCAAGGACCCCGACTGGGCGCTGTCCGGGGCCCCGTCGCCCGCCACCATCCCGGCCGACTCCGGTGCCGCCGCGGCCGCCCTCGGCCTGATGTGAGCGACCGGGAGCGGGTGAGCGGCTCGGCGGTCCGGGTCCGGGTTCCCGCGACCAGCGCCAACCTCGGGCCCGGGTTCGACAGCCTGGGCCTCGCGCTGGGCCTGCACGATGTGGTCCTAGCCCGCGTCACCGCGTCCGGCCTGACCATCGAGGTGACCGGGGAGGGGGCCGGCACCGTCGGCGCCGACGAGGCGCACCTGGTCGTGCGGGCCATGCGGCGGACGTTCGAAATCCTGGACGGCCAGCCCGCCGGCCTGGCCCTGCGGTGTGCCAACCGCATTCCGCACGGCCGGGGCCTGGGTTCGTCCGCGGCGGCCATCGTGTCCGGTGTGCTGGCCGCCCGCGCGCTCACCGACCACGGCGATCAGCGGCTGCCGGACGACGCCGTGCTCCGGCTGGCCGCCGGGCTGGAGGGCCACCCCGACAACGTGGCCGCCTGCCTGCTCGGCGGCCTGACCGTCGCCTGGGCCGGGACCGACGGCCCGCGCGCGGTCACACTGTCACCCCTGCGCGCTATCGTCCCCGTCGTGTTCGTCGCCCCGGAGCCGCTGTCCACCCGCCAGGCGCGCGGCGTGCTCCCGGAGACGGTGCCGCACGCCGACGCCGCGGCCAACGCCGGCCGCAGCGCGCTGCTGATCGCCGCGCTGACCAGTGACACGCCTGGCTGCCCGGCCGGTGATGGGGCCGGTGCTGCCTTCAGTGCTCCTGGTGCGCTGCTGGACGCGACGCATGACCGGCTGCACCAGCAATACCGGGCCGGGGTGATGCCGGAGACCGCCACCCTGGTCCACCGCCTGCGTCAGGCCGGCGTGCCCGCCGTGGTCTCTGGGGCCGGCCCGTCCGTGCTCGCGTTCCTGATCCGGCCGGGGGGCGCGGATGCTCCCAGCTCAGCTGGCCTGGACGTGCTGGATTCAACTTCCCGCGATATGGGTATTGCCTGGGACATAAGCGTCCTTGACGTAGACCGCCGGGGCGCTAGCATCCAATACGTAACGCCGGGCTCAGAGGGCAGCGAAGTTCCTGTAGGTGGCACACCGCCGTGATCGCTCCGGGAACCTCCGCCTCCGGCGCGGGTGCGCTGTTGAACGAAGCACGGCCGACGGTCGCACAAGCCAGTCGCACCATTCGGCCAGTCGTACGGTTCGCCAATCGCATGGTCGGTACGCGCGTGCTGGCGGTCTGCGCGACACACGGATACCGGTGAGGGAATGTGGTGGGCCTTCGTGGTGTTAGGCTGAGTGAAGTACCAGGTGCCTCATTGTGGGGCAGGTGCTCGACAGCCATTGGTGATCAGGCCGCGAATGCGGTCGCGGTCAGGCAGCAGCCCCCCGGCATTGCGTCAGCAGATCTTCCCGCTCCAACCCGGTCGCGGGTGAGGGCGGATTGGCAGCTTGCTTCGTTCGGCTGCGGGCGCATGGCACATCTCATGGAGGAAATCCCAGCGCCAGGGCAATGACGCATATCAAGCAAACGCGAATTCACGTCTGGGCACCCGCCGGATTGCGGCGCCCGGCCGACGGCCACAGGACCGGCCGAGGAACGTCATGGAAGGACCATTAGTGAGCGAAACCACCGAATTCCCCGCCGGCGCAGCTGCGCCTGGGGAAACTCCCCCTGGCCGTCCGGCGTCCTCGGGGAACGCCGAACCGCAGGGTTCCCCCGCCGGGTCCAGTGCGCCGGCTGCCTCCGGGTCGGAGGGTGCCGCGGCCGCCGCGACCAAGGGGCGCCGCCGTCAGGGGACTGGTCTTGCCTCACTTCTGCTGCCCGAGTTGCAGCAGGTGGCGCACCAGATGGGTATTCCTGGCACCGGGCGGATGCGCAAGAGCCAGCTGATCGCGGCGATCCAGGAAAAGCAGGGTGGCGGAGGCGCCGCGACCCCAGCCCGCAGCCCGCAGCCCGCCACCAACGGCGCTGGCACCGCAGGCTCAGCCCCGCGGGCCGTCTCTGCGGGAGCCGACCCCGGCCGTGCCGCCCAGCCGGACGCCGTGGCGGCACCCAGTGCCACGGAAACCGCGCCCCGGAGCACGCGTGGCAGCCGTAACGGCGTGCCGCGCTCCGGTCGCGCCGACGGAACCCAGCAGCTCAGCTTTGACCAGCACTCCACGGGGGAGCACGCCCCGCCGGGCGCCCAGGTGGCCCAGGTGGCCCAGGCCCAGCCTGCCCAGGCCCCGTCGGAGCAGGCCCAGGCGGGTACCCCCGACTCCGGCGCCGACGGCGCCCGTGGCGACGGCCAGCAGGCCGCGGACGGGCCCCGGGGCGAGCGCCGACGCCGCAGCAACAGCCGTGACGGGGGCCGGGACAACGGCCGCGACGGGCAGCAGTCCCGCACCCGCGACAGCCGGGACAGCAGCCGCGGCGACAGCAGCCGCGAGGTCGCCAGCCGCGAGGGCAGCCGTGACAGTGCCAGCCGTGACGGTGCCAGCCGCGAGGGCGGCAGCCGTGACGGTGCCAGCCGCGAAGGCGGCAGCCGTGACGGTGGCCGGGACCGCGACGGCGGCGTCCGCAGTCGTGACGCCGGCCGGGACCGCGACGGTGGCCGCGACGCGAGCCGGGACCGCGACAGCGGCCGGGACCGCGACAGCGGCCGGGACCGTGAGCCGGTGGCCGCGTCCGGCGGCGACCAGGGTTTCGACGACGACACCGACAGCAGTGGCCGTCGCCGCAGCCGGGACCGTTTCCGCAACCGCAACCGGCGCCGCGAGCGTG
>DASWVA010000330.1:0-8580 GCA_036401415.1 Streptosporangiaceae bacterium | reverse complement strand
AGCGCGGATTTCGTGGCTTAGAGGGCCCGGGCCAGCCTGGATCGCCGGTTGGGCCGCCCGGCCCGCTGGCCCCGGGCCTTTCCCGCACCCCGGCCCGCTCGCCCCGGGACCCGGCGCCCTCGCCGAGAATCGCCTACCCGGTCATAGTGTGACGAATTCCGGCCCGGCGGCGGTTATCAGTTCGTGGTCATCCAACGCGAGCAGGTTCTTGCCGCCCACGCGCTGCGGGGCGGCACGACGGGCGGATCTCCGCCCGTCGTGCCGGCTTTTCCGCGGAGGCTGTTTTCGTGACCCCGGCGGACCGTCCCGGGCGGGGGGCCGGCCGGCCATCCGGAACGGGCCACGGGCCACGCTGGCTGACCGACGGCGAGCGTGACACCTGGCTCCGGCTGGTGGGCGTGCTCATCAAGCTCCCGGCCGCGCTCGACGCTCAGCTGCAGCGTGACGCGGGCATCAGCCACTTCGAGTACATGGTGCTGTCCCGGCTGTCGGAAGCGTCCGGCGGCACACTGCGCATGAGCGACCTGGCCGTTCTGGCCAACGGTTCACTGTCCCGGCTGTCACACGTTGTGACCAGGCTCGAACGTCGCGGGTGGGTCCGGCGCGAGCCTTCTCCGGGCGATGGCCGCTACACCAACGCCGTGCTCACCAGCGAGGGGCGGGCCAAGGTCGAGGTGACCGCGCCCGGCCACGTGGCCGCCGTCCGCCAGCTGGTCCTCGACGCGCTCCAGCCCGAGCAAGTCCAGCAGCTGCGGGACATTTCCGAGGCCATAATGGACCGGGTTGCCCCGGGGCCAGCCGAGTTCACGCCGGCGTCACCCGGCCAGACCACGGCGGACATTTAAACCAATGTATTGATCGTCGTTTCAGCCAGGACTTGCGCAGGTGAGTTGACCGTCACCGAACGGGGCAGGCCCAGCTCAAAGCATTCACACTCGCGGCCCGAAGCGCGCTCGTGCGAATCCTGGCGACCGTGCGGGAGGTGGTTTGCTTCAGCGCGGTGCCGCTGGTGCGCAGGCCCTTCGGGCGGATCGCCGTGACCGCCGGCTTGGCCCTGATTGACCGCGGAGTTGCCGTTTAGTGTTGTTTCCTCAGGGCACCCGGGGGGTGGTTCACCCCAATCCGGGAGGTAATGATGTCAACCGGAGCCGTTATTGTCATCGTGGTCGTCATCGTTGTGGTGATTGCCGCGCTGACGGTAGGTGCGATGGAAATGCGCAGACGCCGTCTGCGCCAGCAATTTGGTCCCGAATACGACCGGGCCGTGACGGAGACCGGCAGCCGCCGGAAGGCCGAAGCAGAACTGACCGCCCGTCAGCGCCGCGTCGCCAAGCTCGACATCAGGCCGCTCAGTCAGGAAGAAACCGCCCGTTACCAGGGTGAATGGAGCACTGTCCAGGAACGGTTCGTCGACACCCCGACCGAGGCGGTGGCCCAGGCGGCCACGCTGGTCACCTCGGTCATGCGGGCACGCGGTTACCCGACCGACGACCACGACGAGGCCATGGACGCCCTGTCCGTCGACCACGCTCCCACCCTGGCCCGCTACCGCGAGGCCCGGACCATCAGCGAGCGCGCCGCGTCCGGCGGGGCCACCACTGACGACCTCCGCAACGCCATGCTGCAGTACCGCGAGCTGTTCCACGAACTGGTGGTCTCGCCCGATGACGCGACCCGCGGCGACCTCCCCGAGCCCGCCACCGATGGAACCCCGGCTGACCCGGCCGGCTCCGCCCGCACCACCCAGGACGATGACGTGGTGACCGGTGAAGCCGTCTCCCCTCAGCGTTCAACGAGAGGATGAGCTGATGCCGCGCGATCAGGAAACGAGTTTCGGCCGCAACCTTTTCCGGAAGCGGGACGATCAGTCCGGTGACCAGCCGGCCGATGAGCACGGCGACCCGCAGCGGGATCCGTCCGACACCCCGGGTGAGTGGGTGGCCGGCCCGCACGGTCCCGGAAACGCCGCCGACGATGGCCCGGTCGTGCCCGGGCAGGCCAGCTGGTCATCCGTGGAGAGCACGGACCCGGTGACCGGTGACACGGGCGCGAACGGCGCCGCCTCGCCTGACCCGCTCGCCGGCCACACCACGGTCCAGGACGGCACCCCCGCCCCCGGGGCCACCGACTCCACTGAGTTCACCGACGCCCCTGGCGCCATCGACTCCACCGGAGCCGGCGACTTCAACGGCCCCCAGGTCACCGGCGGCACCTTGGCCGCATCCGATGCGGGCGGGGCTTCCACCTCGGGCGTCGGTCCCGGTGGCGAAGTCACCCCGGACACCGGCTTCCCCGTCCAGGACGCCACCAGTGCCCCAGAGGCCACCGGCACGGGCCCAGACCCCGCGACGGCGCCCGCAGCCGCCACCGAGTCTGGCGCCACCGGGTCTGGCGCCACCGGGTCTGGCGCCACCGGGTCTGGCGCCACCGGGTCCCGCGCCGGCACCGCCGTCCCGGGAGCGCCGGGTACCGGCAGCACCACCGCGCTCGAAGCCGCTTCAGCCTCCCTGATCACCAACGGCGCCGAATTGCACGATGACTGGGCGCGGATCCAGTCGTCCTTCGTGGACGACCCCCGCGCCTCGGTGTCCGAGGCCGCCGACCTCGTCGCCCAGGTGACAGGTTCGCTGGTCAGCGCGGTGCAGGAGCGCGAGCGGACGCTGCGCGGTGAATGGGACGGCCGGAGCGACTCCGACACCGAGAACCTGCGGAACGCCCTGCGCGGCTACCGGGCCTTCTTCGAGTTGCTGATCAAGTTGTAATCATCCCGCACCCGACGCCCCGCCCCGCTTCCGGTTCACCGGGGCGGGGCGTTCGGCTGCGTCGGCAAACCTGACCATCGGCTTACATCTGGCGGCCGGGTGGCCGTGACCCCGGGGCCTGTTATTCACTGAACAGGCCCATGTGCCCGAACTGCGCCGTGCCGGAGGTGAACCGCGTGCCCACCCGGCTGACCCTGCGCGTCCCGGCCGGCCTGGTCCGCGCGCCCGACGCCGCGCTCGCCGCCTCCGCCGTCCCCCTCCGGCCCCGGGCCCGTCATGTTCCGCTGCTGGCCCTGATCCTGGTGGCCATCGGGTTCCTGGGCCTCGGAGCGGCCGAGGCCTGGTCGGACGCACCGACGTTCGACGAGCCGGTGTACGTGTCGGCGGGCCTGGCCGGGATCCTGCACCACGACGTCACGCTCAACGCCGAGCACCCGCCGCTGCCCAAGGCCCTGGCGGCGCTGCCGGTGCTCCTCACCCACCCCGTCATCCCGCCCAACGGTCACTGGTCCGGCAATGACGAGCAGGCTTATGCCGCCCGGTTCACCGGCGCCCAGCTGGCCGCCGGTGACCTGCGGACGGTCACGTTCGCCTCCCGGCTGGTCCCGCTGGCCGAGACGGCGGCGGTGGCCTTCGTCCTGTACGCCCTGGCGGTGGAGCTGCTCCGCCGCACCGCCGGCCCCACACTGCGGGCCCGGGCGGGGCTGCTGGCCGGGACGCTGTGGCTGGCGTCGCCGTTTGTCCTCGGCATCGGCCACCTGGACGGGGTCGACGTCCCGTTCGCGCTGGCCACCACGCTGAGCTGCTGGGCCCTGGTCCGCTGGCTCCGGCGGCGCACCCTGCGCGCGCTCGGCTGGCTGGGCCTGGCCTTCGCCGCGGTAGCGGGCAGCCAGATCTCCGGGCTCCTGGTGGTGGCCTGCGGTCTGGCCGTGGTGCTGGCCGCCCAGTGGCGGCCCCCGGACCGGGTCCAGCGCCCGGTCCCGGACCGGGCCCGGCAGCCGACCCTGCGCCGGGCCGGCGCGCGCCTGTTCCGGGCCGTGGGGTACACCGCCCTGCCCGCGGTGATCGGCCTGGCGGGCCTGTGGCTCGGCTACCTGGTCCTCGACCCCGCGGTCATCGGGCACCCGGCGCACGTCCTGCCCGGCCCGTACCTGGACGGGCTGCACTTCCTGTCGTCCCAGGACACCAAGGGCACCGCCGGATTCCTGGCCGGCGCCGCCTACCAGGGCGGGCGGTGGTGGTTCTGGCCGGTCAGCCTGGTCATCAAGTGGCCCGCGGCCAGCCTGCTGCTGCTCGCGGCGGGTCTGGTGGCCTGTTGCTGGCTACCCCGGGCGACCCGGCGGGCGGCCGTCTGGGCGGTGGGCCTGCCCGCGGCCGTACTGACCGGCTTCTATCTGCTCAGCCCGCGCGACGTCGGGCTGCGCTACCTGCTGCCCGCGCTCGCGCTGACCGCCGGGCTGGCCGGGGCCCTGGTCCCGCTGGCCGCCCGCGGGGGCCCGGCAGCCCGGCGGTCGGTCCTGGCCGGGACCGCCGTCCTGGCCACCTTGGCCGCGGCGGCCACCGTTGTCTCGTTTCCGCAGTCGCTGAGCTGGACGACCTGGCCGTTCCGGCCGGCCTACGCCGCGGCGACCGACTCCGACGTGGACTGGGGCCAGGGCCTGTACGCGCTGAGCGCGTGGAGCGCCACCCATCACCCGTACGTGCTGTACTTCGGCCCGCGGGGAGTGGGCCCGGCGGCCATCCCCGGGTCCCGTGCGCTGCCCGGCGACCCGGCCCACGTGACCGGCTGGGTGGCCGTCTCGGTGACCGCCCTCAACAGCAGTAACCGGGCCGAACTGGGCTGGCTGCGGTTCTGGTGCCCGGTCCGCGTGCTGGACGGGTCGATCCTGGTCTACCGTTTCCGGACCGCACCCCGGCTGCCCGCGGGCTCGGCGCCGTCCGCGTCCCCGCCGGTCTGCTCGGGCACCTGGAGTGCGGTGCCGGAGGAGTCGTCCCCGGACCGGTAACCACCTGGCGCCGTCTCACGGTCGGCGCCCGGCTCGTGGCCCGCGGTCAGTACCTGCTCCTCGCCGCCGGGGCCGCCGGTCAGGGCCTTCACGTGCGGCACGACCAGGTAGCTGATGACCAGCCAGGTGATGACGGCCAGCCCGATCCCGCCCAGTACGTCGATCACGTAGTGCTGACCTAGGAAGACGACGCTGAACCAGACGATGAAGCACCACGGCACGGTGAAGAACGCGGTGCGCCGGTTCATCTTCCACAGGGCCAGCGCGCCCAGGGTCGGGTAGGCCGCGTGCAGTGAGGGGAACGCCGCGATCGGGTCGGCGTCCAGCCGCTGGAAGTACGGGCTGAGCGAGCTGGGCAGCGCCCCGCTCAGCAGGTCGTGCACGCCCGGCAGCGCGCCCCAGTCGTTGGCCAGCCAGGGCGGCGCGGTCGGGAGCAGCAGGAACACCACGAACGCCGCGAACGACATGGCGAACAGGGCCACCACGTACCGGAGGAAGAACGTCCGGTTGACCAGCCACATCACCAGCCCCACCAGCAGCGGGTACAGGAAGTGGCAGAAGTAGACCACGGTGCAGGCGATGATCAGCCAGTGCAGGTCACCATAGTGCCGTTGCAGGATCTCATTGGGTGACCGGCCGCCGAACAGCCCGCGCTCGACGTGCACCATGGCCCAGACCTTCGGCTTGATGCCGAGCTTGGAAGCCACCCCGGACAGCGCCTCGTAGCCCAGGAACAGGGCCACGAACGGCACCCAGTCGCGCAGGAAGGCGAAGAACCGGCCGGTCAGCAGGGCCAGCGGCACCATGCACAGCAGCAGGTAGTCGGGAGAGACCGAGATGCCACGCCAGATCATGATCCCGGACACCAGCGCGAGGTAAACGATCGACAGCGCTACCAGGGGGCCCGGGCGGCGGATCCGCCGCAGCAACGTCCGATCGTCTGCCATCCTGCTCTTCCTGCAGTTGCGTCACGTTCACTGAACCAACACTCGAATTTTCTGAAGAATCGACTGATCGTAGCGTTAGATCCACTATGCGGCATCCAGAATCAGGGGGCGCGTCACCTTCGCGTCACCCGTCCGCCGGTTCCCGGTTTGCCCCATCGCAGGCCGCTGGCCGGTTGTAGCGAGCACGGGGTGGGCCGAAGATGTGCCGGCGTGATCGCAGCGGCCGGAGATCAAGTCCAACCGGATGGCCGGGAGCGGCGTCTCAGAATATGACGCAGCCGCGATGGCCGGCTCCGCAGCCACCCGGCTTTTCGTGCCTCCCGCTTGCCTCCTGAAGGAGAAACCAGACATGACCTTCCTGTTCCGTTGCGTTCTTGCGACCGTCGCCGCCGGGTCAGGTCTGGCTCTGGCCGGCTGCGCCTCCTCTCCATCGCCGTCCACGCCGGCCGGTTCGGGCGCCACCGCCTCCGCCAGCCGGTCCGCCACTCCCACCATGGCTGGGGCCCAGCCATCGGCCAGCGCCGCGGGCTCCACCATGCCGGGGGGTCCCGTGGCCAGCGCGACCGGCCAGCCCGCGGCCCGGACCGCCGAGTGCACCTCGGCTCAGCTCAAGGTGGCCTATACCGACAACGCGCAGATCCGCAACGGTGCCCTCAACGGAATGAGCCACGCGGACAGCGTGATCACGTTCACCAACGTCAGCTCAGCCACCTGCTGGATCAGGGGCTACCCGGGCGTGAGCGCCCTCGACAGTTCTGGTCGCCAGGTCAAACAGGCGGTGCGGGGCCCGTCAGCCAACGGGCAGATCCCGCTGATCACGCTCGCCCCCGGTCAGGTGGCCTCGGCCGAGATCACCGGGAACACCGCGTCCTGCTCCTCGCTGGCCAGGATCGCCGCCATTCTCATCACCGTCCCTGACGAGAGGGTTTCCACCCGGCTGGCCGGACCGCGCGAGCTGTGCCTGAACAGCCTGGGCATCGCCCCGGTGCAGCGCGGTGACGCCGCCGGCCTGTCACTCTGACCTGAAAGACCATCCGGGCTGGTCGCTGAGCATCGTGATCAAGTTGCTGGCCAGAAGATATTCCGTTATCAGCCATCTGCGGTCACAGTATCCCCATGACAACCACGCAGACGCGGACCGGTGGTCTGGAAGTCCGCTCCATCGACTACGTGCCACTGAACGAGCGGCACGGCAAGATCTGGCACCTCGGCCCGCTGTGGTTTATGTCCAACGCGCAGATCGCCACCCTGGCGGTCGGCCTGATCAGCATCAGCGAGGGCGCGTCGCTGTTCTGGTCGGTGATCTCGATCGCGATCGGCACCTTGGTGGGCACGCTGTTCATGGCGTTCCACTCGGCCCAGGGCCCGCAGCTGGGCCTGCCGCAGATGATCCAGTCGCGTCCGCAGTTCGGCTACCTCGGCGCCCTGCTGGTCTGGCTGTTCGCCTACATTCAGTACGCCGGGTTTAACGTGTTCAACACGGTCCTCGGCGGCGAGTCAATGAGCACGGTGGCCCATGGCAGCACCAAGCTGTGGGTGATCATCGTCACCATCGTGGCGTTCGTGATCGCGCTGGTCGGCTACGACCTGATCCACAAAGCCGAGCAGTGGCTGACCTACGCGATGATCCTGATCTTCGGGATCTTCACGATCACGCTGTTCTTCATCCACTACCCGGCCGGAACCTTCGGCGTCGGCACGTTCAAGGCCACCCCGTTCCTGGGCCAGTTCGGCGTGGTGGCCGGCTACCAGATCAGCTGGGCCATCTACGTCTCGGACTATTCGCGTTACCTGCCGCCGTCGGTGACCGTGCGCAAGACCTTCCTGTGGACCTACTGGGGTTCGGCCATCGGCGGCGGCTGGATGATGATCGTGGGTGCCGTGCTGGCCGCCTGGGCGGGCAAGAGCTTCGACGGCACCGGCATCGCCGAGATCAAGGCGGTCGGCAACCACGTGTTCAACGGCTTCGGGGAGATCGTGCTGATCCTGGCCGCCCTGGGCCTGGTGTCGGTCACCGCACTGAACATGTACGGCGGATCGCTCACCCTGATCAGCGGGATCGATTCGTTCAAAAAGGTCAGGCCAACGGTCACCCTCCGGATCATCACGATCGGCCTGACCGCGGTGCTGTCGCTGATCGGCGCGCTCGCCGCCACGACCCACTTCCTGGCCAACTTCAACGACTTCCTGCTGCTGATCCTCTACTTGTTCATCCCGTGGACCGCGGTCAACCTGGTCGACTACTACATCGTCCGCCGCGGGCACTACGCGGTGGCGGAGATCTTCAACCCGCGTGGCATGTACGGGCGATGGGGCTGGCGCGGGATTGCCGCCTACGCCATCGGGTTCGCCGCCATGACCCCGTTCTTCGACGTCGGCACGCTGTACGAGGGCGTCGCGGCCAAGGCCCTGGGCGGTGCGGACATCTCGTTCTTCATCGGCCTGCCCGTGGCTGGCCTGCTCTACTACGCGTTCAGCCGGTCGATCGACGTGGCCGCCGAGACCCGCGTCGCCGAGGCCGAAGCCTCGGAGCTGGAAACGGCCACGCCCGACCACGACCTGCCGTAGCTCAATTGGCGCGGCCGCTGCGGTAGCTCAGCTGTCCCGGCTGGGGGTGTCCTCGTCCACCGCGTACACTCCCAGCCGCCGGCGGCGCAACCAGCGCCGGTAGGTCTGCACCGGGTGCCGGAACCCGCGGAAGAACTCCACGTCGGCATTCCGGAATGTGTCTACCGGGAAGCCCAGCACCCGCTGCGGTGCCGGCCGGTACTCCCGGCTCTGGCCCCCCACCGGCACGCCGAACGTCCGGTTGCGCTCCTCGCCGTCACCAGCCACCCGTCACCTCGCTTCCCCCGCAACCTATCC
>DASWVA010000329.1:0-2878 GCA_036401415.1 Streptosporangiaceae bacterium | reverse complement strand
CCGATCCCGCTGAACACCTCGGGGAACGGCCCGCTGGCCAGCAGCCGGCGGAAGTCGGAGAACATGGTCCGGGCCGTGTCCGGCATCAGCCGGTCCACGGTGCGCAGCACCGCCGAGTCGTTCACCTGGGAGACCACGCCGCTGAACGGCGAGGCCACCAGCACCGACCCGATGACCCAGGCGATGAGCAGCACGGACAGCACGCTGACGGCCGCTCCCCCGACGCTGTCCAGGAACGCGGCCGGGCGCCAGTTGATGTGGGAACGCAGCGCGGTGCCGATGGCCGACGCCGCGAACTGGCCGATGATGGCCAGCAGCACGAGCAGCACCACCGCCACCAGATCCTGCTGGTTCTGGCCGCCGACGATGTGGCGGGAGATACCGGGGGCGAACAAGGCGCCCAGGACCGCACCGCCGAGAAACCCGGCGAAGCTCAGCGACCCGACGATGAACCCCTGCCGGTAACCCGACACCGCGAACGCGGCGGCCACCACCAGCAGCGCCAGGTCCAGCAGATCAGCGTGCACGAGCCTTACGGTATCGGGCGATCCTGAGTGCCCGGGAACACTTCACCGGGTCCGCCGTCCGCCCGGATCTCCTGCACCGTCCCCCGGTCCCAGGGGACCTCCCAGCCGCCGAGGGCCAGCAGGCGATCCACCAGGGCGGCCGTGAACCCCCAGATGAGCAGGCCCCGGACCCGGAATCCCGGGCCGACCAGCCGCCCGGGCAGCCGGACCGTCACCCGGATGGCCGGGTCAGCCAGCTCGGCCATACTGATCCGCTCCACCGCCGCCACCTCGCGGGGGTCGACCGCCGACACCGGGCCCGGGGTGTGCCACCAGCCCAGTACGGGCACGACCCGGAACCCGCTGCGCGAGATGAACAGCTCGGGCAGGGTGGCCAGGATCTCGACCCCGTCCGGGTCGACCCCCGCTTCCTCGGCCGCTTCCCGCAGCGCGGCCCCGACCGGCCCGCCGTCATGCGGCTCGATGACGCCACCGGGGAAGGCCGGCTGCCCGGCGTGCTGCCGCAGCCCCAGACTGCGCTGGATGAACAGCAGATCGGGACCGGCCGGGCCGTCGGCGACGAGCACCAGGACCGCTGAGTGCCGCCCGCCGGCCGGGGGCGGCTGCAACGGCGGCAGCACCTCCATCCGGGCCGCGGCGGCCGCCAGGTCGGTCAGCCAGCGGGGGGCGGGCGGCCGGTCACCGGGACCGGCGGATGCGGCGGAGGTCATGAGAACGGCCCGGGCCTGACCAGTTTGGCCGCGACCTCCGGGTCGGTCGGTCCCTCCCCGTAGGACGGGCAGAGCCGGGCCAGCGCGCAGGCCCCGCAGGCGGGCCGGCGTGAGTGGCACACCCGGCGGCCGTGCCAGATCATCCGGTGCGACAGGTCCGTCCACTCCCGGCGGGGGAACAGCGAGCCCACCTCGGCCTCCACCTTCACCGGGTCGGTGCTGGCGGTCCAGCCGAACCGGCGGGCCAGCCGGCCGAAGTGCGTGTCCACGGTGATGCCGGGAACGCCGAAGGCGTTGCCCAGCACCACGTTGGCCGTCTTACGGCCCACCCCGGGCAGCGTGACCAGGTCAGCCAGCCGGGCCGGGACCTCGCCGCCGAACCGCTCACACAGCGCCTGGCCCAGCCCGAGGAGGCTGCTGGTCTTGGCCCGGAAGAATCCGGTCGACTGGATCATCTTCTCCAGCTCGGCCCGGTCGGCCGACGCGTAGTCTTCGGCCGTCCGGTACCGCTCGAACAGGGCCGGGGTCACCAGGTTGACCCGGATGTCCGTGGTCTGCGCGGACAAGATGGTGGCCACGAGCAGTTCGAGCGGGGAGGTGAAGTTGAGCTCGGTGTGCACTTCGGGGTAAAGCTCGATCAGCACGCGGTTGATGCGGCGCGCGCGCCGGACCAGCGTAGTCCGCGACTCGGAGGCAGCGATCACCTGCTCAGCCTATTGAGTACGGCCGATCCGGTGGCCGGACCGCGTCCGCCGGACCGCCCGGCCCAGCCGGGGACGCAGCCGGGTCCACCGCCGGGGACGCAACCGGAGATGCGGCCAGGGACGCAACCGGGGACGCAGCCAGGTCCGCCGCCGCAGACGCGGCCGGGGACGCAGCCAGGTCCGCCGCCGGGTCCACCGCCGCAGACGCCGGCATGGCGGCCCAGGACACCGGCACCAGCTCGCCGTGGATCGACACGGTGGCGTGGCCAGCACGGCCACCCTGACGCCGCACGGTCACCGTCACCGTCACGCGCTGGCCGTTGGCCAGGTGACCGGACACCGGGCCGAGGACCACGTTGGGCGAGGACGACGTCGCGGTCCAGAACACCGGACCACGGGAGGCGGTCAGGGTGAGCCGGATCGACGAGGTCTCGCCCAGGTCCAGGCGGGCCGGGCTGACCGTCAGCTGGGCCAGCGCCGGGGTGGCTGGCGGAGTGGCCGCCGGGGGGGCCGGCGGGGTGGCCGCCGGGGCTGGCCGGGCCGGCGGGGTGGCCGTCAGCGGCGGCTGGGGCAGACGGACCGGCTGGACCGGGTGGACCGGGTGCGCGGTCGGGGCCGGCCGAACTGGCCGAACTGGGAAGACCGGATGGACCGGCCGGACCGGCTGGGTACTGGGCACCGGAGCCACGGTGACGCCCGGGTGGGTCACCCGATCCGGCTCCGTGACGGTGCGGCTCGGGTCGTGGGTACCACCGTCAGCCTGCCTGCCGCCGATGACAGGGGCGCCCCCGGGGGCGGACGGCGGGATGGCCGCGGTTCTGCCGTGTTTTTGCCGCGCGGAGCCCGGCACGGCCGGCGGCCCATCCAGGTGCGGGACGGGCATGGTGGGGCCGGCCTGCGACGACGGCGTGCCGGAGCCCAGCTGGCGGTCCGGCCC
>DASWVA010000328.1:0-7574 GCA_036401415.1 Streptosporangiaceae bacterium | reverse complement strand
GCCACGGCGGGCACCACGTTCTCCGGCTTGCCCCGGCGCACGACCAGGCCGCCGCCGTGCTGGCGCAGCTGCTCGTCCAGGGTGCGCAGGGTCCGGTACATGAACGCGATCCGTGGGGCGCCGGACGGCTCGCGCAGCTCATCGTCCAGTACGAACAGTGCCAGCACCGGCCCTTCCTCGGCCGCGGCCAGCAGCGCTGGATGGTCACCCAGCCGCAGGTCTCGGCGGAACCACAGCACGGCTGCGGACATCAGCTCAGCTCCCCTCCGTCGGGCCGGCCGACCCGGCCCAGCTGGTCGTGCACCAGCTGACTTCCCCGTCTGGGCGACCGTATTCCCCTAGGTAGCGGGCGGGGAGACGATTCAGCGCCGGGCGAAGAAGTCGCGGACGTTGGCGCCCATCAGGACGAGGGCCGCCACGATGAGCACGGCGGCGACCGCCCATCGCCAGTGGCCCACGGCCGCGGTGGCGGCCAGCCACGCCGCGGCGGCGGCGACCACCAGCGCCAGCAGTCCGGCGACGAACTGGCCCAGATGACCCCGGGCAAAGGCTTCGACGCACAGCATGAGCGCGGCCAGGCCGCCGAAGGCCGGCAGGAGCGCCCCGAATCGACCCAGGATGACCACGGCCAGCCCGGCGAGCAGCAAGGACGCTGAAGTTGCGGACCACACCCGCAGCACGCGACTGCGCGTGCGAACCGGGTCAACGTTCGGCAGCGCACGGTGGCGGAGGTGCGCATGCGGTTCTGGCCGGGGAAGCCGCTGAGCGATCGCGCCGGCCAGGATGTCCCGCTCTTCCGCGAGCGCCCGGCGGCGTACGCGCGCCTGGTGCACGGCGGTCTCCAGCACGACCAGTTCGCCCGGGTTCCGGTGGAGACCGGCACTGCGCACGGCCTGAAACCCGGCGTGGGCACGGCGGAGCTCGTCGCCGCGGGCGTCGACCTCGGCCGTGGCGGCGGCGAGTTCAGCGTTCAGTTCAGCGATCCGGTCCCCGGCGATCTGCCGCGCCACCGCCTGCGACGGTGCCTCTTTGTCCAGGCCGGCCCATCCCACCGGGTCGGACCAGCACAGCCGCACCGCCCCCTCACGTTCATACCGCGGGCCGGCGGGTGCGCGCTCCCCGCCGAACGGGTCGCCGGTATCCAGCCCCCACAAGCCGCGGTAGTTCAGCAGCCAGGGAGTCTCGTCGTCCACGAGCACCGGGTGCCACGTGATCGCCTCGCCGGGCCCCACCCCGGGGCCGTCACCGCGGCGGTAGTCGATGAACGGGATGCCGAATGCGGTGTGCCCGTGCGTGCGAGTCCAGGGCAGCAGCAGCCGGCCGGCCCGGCGCAGCACGGCGAGCAGCCCTTGGGAGGCAGCCGGCTCGGCGGTGACCAGGTAATCCCCCGGTAGGTAGCCGCCTGAGTGTGACCCGGCCCCGACGAAGACCACCGGGTGCGTGTCCCGCCACTGCAGGTCGGGGTCGTCCGGCCGTCGGCGCAGATCGTCACCGGTCTCGTCGTGGGAGGAGAAGGCCACCCAGGCGGGCCGGGCGGACACGTCGGGTGGGTCGGGCAGGAAGATCGTGACCTGTTCCCAGTCGGCCTCGTGATCGTTGACGCCGCCGAACGTCGACCGCCAGTCGTTCATGGCGTAGAAGAACCAGTACTGCAGGGCGACGAAGCCCCGGTCGCAGGTCACCCGGCCGTAATAAGGGCAGCTGCCCAGGTCGGCGTCGGCCCGGTACTTCTGCTCGGCCGCGGCCGCCGTGCCCCCGGGGACCCGGCCGCGCAGCAGCAGGGACAAGCGCATCACCGCGTCGATGAGCCGGCTGAGCAGCCCGACCGCCGCGAACCGGCTGCCGCCCGCGGCCAGCCGGACCCGGCCGGCGTCCCGCCGCCACGTGCGGAACTCACTGCGGGCCAGGGGACGTTCCACGAAACGGAGCGAGAGGTCCTGCCCGGGCCTCGATGCGCTGACGGTCGCCAGCCGGGCCGGCGTCAGCTCCCCCGGTGAGCACAGGCGCTCCTCGGATGCGCGCCGGCCCAGCTTCCGCCCGGGGCCGGTCGACCGCCACAGGCCGCACTTCCCCAGGTAGGCCTCGACCGGCATCGGCAGGAAAAGCTCACCCCGGGTGAAGCGCAGCACCGGCTCGTAGCGCCGTAGCAACCGGATACTCTCCGCCGCGTCCACCCTCGCACCATCAGGCCTGGCCGCGTCGCGCACTAGGCCCCCGTGCCGGTCCCCGGACCGGGCGGGCGGAAATGGCTGGCCTGCATGCGATCCACTCTTGCGGGCTGGGCCATGGCCCGTCAAGACCGCCCGGCGTGAGACGATCACGGCGACCGAGGGAGGCAATTGGGATGTTCGACGCACGGTGGGCCGCGCTGGAAAAACATGAGATCAGGCGGCGCGGCCGCCGGGTCCCGGCGGAGCGGCCCGGCCAGCGGCCCCGGCCCGACCTGCCCGAGGGCACGGATCTGCTACCGCAGATCAAGCACATCGTGGTGCTGATGATGGAAAACCACTCCTACGACAACTACCTCGGCACGTTGTCCGGGCGCGGCGACGGCCTGCCGGACGGCGAGGTGGCGGCCAACCCCCGGCGCGACGGCAGCCCGGTCGCGCCGCACCACCTGACCAGCACCGAGCAGGTCAAGAACGACCCGACGCAGAGCTGGCACGGCGCGCACCTGCAGTGGAACCAGGGCCGGAACGACGGGTTCGTCCGGAGCAGCGAGCAACTGGTCCCGGGCCACGATCCCACCATGGCCATGGGGTACTGGACCGGGGACGACCTGCCCTTCTACCACGGGCTGGCCCGTACGTTCCCGCTCGCCGACCGGTGGTTCTCCTCGTGCCTGGGGCCGACGTTCCCGAACCGGCGGTTCATGATGGCGGGTACCGCCCACGGGCTGATCGACGACCTGGCCTGGGACATCCTGGACCTGCCGCCCGGCGGCACCATCTTCGACGTGCTGACCAAACATGGCATCGGCTGGTTCAACTATCACAACGTCCGGCCGGCCCGGGTCCTGCTCAAGCGGGCGCTGGGCCAGAACGGCCTGCGGGCCGCCCGCGGCGTGGCGCGGGTCGGGCGCTGGTTCCCGCGGGTGACCCAGCGGGTCCAGGGCAACAAGCAGTTCACCGCCGACCTGTACCCGCTGGGAATCGCGGGCTGCATCCGGCATCTGCGGCGCACCCAGCAGTTCTTCGCCGATGCGGACGCGGGCACGCTGCCCGGGTTCTGCATCGTCGACCCGGACTTCGAGGTGTTCTCCGAGGAGAACCCGCAGGACATCCGCAGAGGCGAGAGCTTCGCGGCCGAGGTCATCAACCGGGTCATGCACGGCAAAGGCTGGGAGCACACCCTGCTGATCTGGACCTACGACGAGGGCGGCGGGTACTACGACCACGTACCCCCACCGGAAGCGGTACCGCCGGACGATGTCCCCGCGCACAACCCGCTGCTGGCCGCGCCCGGATGGGTCCAGGCGCTGCTCCGTTCCTACCTGCGCAAGATCAGAACCGAGGACGAGGGGCCGGACCAGTACGACCGGCTCGGGTTCCGGGTCCCAGCGGTGATCGTGTCCCCCTACGCCCGGCCGGACTTCGTGACCAGCACGACGTTCGACCACACCTCGATCCTCAAGCTGATCGAGCAGAAGTGGAATCTGCCCCCCCTGACCCGGCGGGACGCAGCCGCCGAGGCTCCCCTGGACGCCCTGGACCTGGACGCTCCCCCGGCCTTCATCACCCCGCCGGACCTGCCGGCCGCCAAGCTGCAGTGGGGGGACTGGGAAGACGAACGGGCCGCCCTGGCTCAGCGCCGGGGGCTGAAGGGCCGTGGCCGCCGCCGGCCCGGGACGACGGAGTAGAGGATGACGCGGCATGCTGCGTGGTGAACTGGTGGCCCTGCGGGCCCGGCAGGACAGCGACATCCCCATCCTCGAAACCGAACTGCACGAGGACGTGACGACCTGGTCCCGGGCTGACGGCCGCCCGTGGCGGCCCGTGCCGCCCGGCTCGGACAAGTCGCCGTTCCGCATCTTCGATCCGTACGCCGACCCCGCCGTGTTCTCGGTGGTCGAGCTGGCCAGCGACGAACTGGCCGGCGACGCGGTGCTATGGAGCGTCGACCTGCACAACCGGTCGGCCCATCTGGGGATCTCGCTGCGCCCGGCGTTCCGGGGCCGGGGGCTCAGCACCGACGTGGCCCGGGTGCTGTGCCGGTACGGGTTCGAGACCCGCGGGCTGCACCGGCTGCAGGTGGAGACCCTGGCCGACAACGAGGCCATGCTCCGGGCCGCGACGCGGGCCGGCTTCACCCGGGAAGGCCTGCGACGGCAGGCGGGCTGGGTCAACGGCGCGTTCGCGGACGAGGTCATCCTCGGCCAGCTGGCCTCGGAGTGGTTCAGCTAGGGATCCGCCCGATCTGGAGTGCCCACACACCACGCAAAAGGTATAAAACCTACCTCCACTCCCACGAGCCGGCCCATCCGTGATGTGTCGGCGCGACTTTGACGGGTAGCGTCCCCTCACGGCACGCCGGACCGGTGAGCCTGGGCAAGGAGGAGGCTGGTGGGGATGTCGAACGTGCGGGAGCACGGCCGATGACCTCTGCGCGGCCTGAAGACCCCGTGACCGCGGCCCCGGAATCCCTGCATGCGGCTGCGGTCTATGATTCTGATCAGGACCTGAAGAGCAGCATCCTCGCCTACCTGATCGACGGCATTTCCCGCCGCGAGAAGGTGGTGGCCATCGTGACGCAGCACACCGGCGAGGTCCTCGGGGCGGCGCTCGGCTCAGGCGCGATGATGGTCCAGTGGGGCCTGCCCGGCATGAGCTACGACCACCTGGGCCGGGCCACCGAGGCGATGCGCGGCTACCTGGCCGAACGGCGCGCGGCCGGCGACCCCACCCGGCTGCTGACCGAGAGCGACGTCCACAGCGGCATCCGCGGGCCCAGCCGGCTGGCGGGCTACCTGCGGGCCGAATCAGCCGGTGACGGGCTGTACGGCAGTCACGGGTTTCCCTGGGTCTGCCTGTATGACCGGCGTCGCTACTCACCCGGGGTCCTGGCTGACATCGAGCGGGTCCATCCGCACGTGCTCGGCGACAACGGCCAGCCGTTCCGCAACGCCGAGTTCGTGGACCCGTCCGACTACCTGGCCGCCCACCCGGGCCCGGTGTCGGTGGTGCCGAACGAGGTCCCGCTCGACGTCGAGCTGGCGGACCTGAACGATCTCGGTGACATCCGCCGCCAGGTCGGGGAGGCTGCGCGCGGCCTGCGGCTGGACCCCACCGAGGCCACCCTCGCCGAGGTGGCCGCGGGTGAGGTGATCGCCAACGCGTTCCGGCACGGGGTCCTTCCCGGCCGGGTCCGCGTGTGGCGCGACGCCGACGCCGTGGTGATCCGGGTGGACTCGGGCGGCCCGGGACCCGCGGTCGCGGTGGCCGGCTTCGCGCCGCCCGACCTGGCTGCCGGATCGGGCGCGGGCATGTGGGTCGTGCGCCAGGTCGCCGACGTCGTGCACGTGGAGACCCGCCGCGACGGCACCACGGTCGAGATGCAGTTTCCGCTGTAGCGGGACCGGCGAGGGCAGTCAGGCCGGGACGCGGCGGGGCTTCGGGCTACCAGCCGGTCAGGCTCAGGTCGAAGCTGTAGCGCGAGGCGCGGTACAGGTGCTGGCCGTGCTCGACGGCGCGGCCCTGGTCGTCGTAGGCGGCGCGCTCCATGGTGAGCAGGGGCGCACCCCTGGTCTCGGCCAGGGCGCGGGCCTCGGCCGCGGTGGCGGCCCGGGCGCCGATGGCCTGCCGGGCGATGCGCAGCGTGACCCCGCTGCCGCGGAGCAGGTGGTACAGCCCGTGGGTCTCGAGGTCGGCTGCGGTCAGGGCGAGCAGGTCCGCGGGCACGTGGTTGCGCAGCAGGGCCAGCGGCTCGCCGTCGGCGTAGCGCAGCCGCTCGAACACGTAGACGTCGGCACCGGGCGGCAGGCCCAGGTCGGGGGCCAGGCCGCCGGCCAGCGGCTGGCGCCCGAAGCTGAGCACGCGGGTGGACGGCCCCCGGCCGGCCTTGGCCAGATCGTCGTACAAGCTGGTCAGCTCGACCTGGCGGCGCACCTTGGCGTGCGCGACCTGGGTCCCGACGCCGCGTTTGCGGACCAGCAGGCCGCGGTCGACCAGGTACTGGATGGCGCGGCGCATGGTGGGCCGGGACAGGCCGAGCTGGTCGGCCAGGTCGATCTCGTTCTCCAGCCGCGCCCCGGTGGGCAGCTCACCGGATTCGATGAGGTGCTCCAGATGCTGGGCCACCTGGAAGTAGAGCGGGACCGGGCTGTTCCGGTCGACCCGGAGGGAAGGAGCGGGGTGGTTCACGGCGACCTTTCTGCGGCCACAGCGGGACTGACGTGGGCCTTTCCCATTATGGCCACCGGAACCGCTGTACGGATATCAGGACATCCTTATGTCAGGTCAAACTATTGACGGTACCGGGACCCGGGCGTACAAAGGCAGCATTCCGCCCCGGACCCGGCGTCGCGCCCGGAGTGGGCCACCCGAGGCCAACGGAGGCAGGGCAGATGATCAGACCTCGAAAGCGGGTCCTGGGCACCGCGTTGATCACGCTCCTCATGCTCGCCGTGATCGCCGCGTGCAGCGCCACCGGAGGCCGGAGGGCCGCCGAGCGCCAGGCGGCCGAGGCGGCCGGCGGCGGCTCGTCCGGGCACGCCGACACGCCGCGGTTCACGGTCGACATGATCACGCACGCGCAGCCGGGCGACACGTTCTGGGACATCATCCGGGCCGGCGCCAGCGCCGCGGCGGCCAAGGACAACATCTCGTTCCACTACTCCAACAACCAGGACCCGACCCAGCAGGCCAACCTGATCCAGGACGCCATCAACAGCAACGCGGACGGCATCGCGGTGACCGACCCGGACCCGCAGGCCCTGTGCCCGACGATCAGGAAGGCCGTGGCCAAGGGCATCCCGGTGGTCATGTTCAACGCGGGCATCAGCAACTGGCAGTCGTGCGGAGCCATGGAGTACTTCGGGTCGGACGAGACCGTCGCCGGGACCGCGGCGGGCCAGCGGCTGGCCGCGGCGGGCAAGAAGAACGTGCTGTGCGTGCTGCAGGCCCAGGGCCAGGTCCAGCTGGAAGCCCGGTGCGCCGGGGTCAAGGCCGGACTCGGCGCCGAAGGCACGCTGACCAAGCTCTACGTCAACGGCACCGACAGCTCGGCGATGCTGTCCTCGATGAGCGCCAAACTGGCCCAGGACAAGCAGATCGACGCGGTCATCACGCTCGGCGCCCCCGTCGCGCTGGTCGCCATCTCGGCCATCCAGCAGTCGCACAGCAGCGCCAAGCTCTACACCTTCGACACCAACGCCGCCGAGATCGCCAAGATCAAGGCCGGCGCGGTCCAGTGGGCCGTGGACCAGCAGCCCTACGTGCAGGGTTACGAGGCCATCGACTCGCTGTGGCTGTTCAGGAACAACGCCGATGTGCTGGGGGGCGGGCGGACGGTCCTGACCGGGCCTGCCTTCATCGACGCCAGCAACGTCGGCTCCATCTCCAAGTACGCCGAGCGCG